>DAOVRE010000137.1 GCA_030628305.1 Candidatus Heimdallarchaeota archaeon
ACACTAGTGAAAGATGTGCTTTTTAAACTTTCTATCTTGTTGTTTTTCAAAAACACTTGCCCTATTAGCATTATTGCTGCGATAATTGAACAAGAATTACTATTGAAAACATTCAATTCTACTTCTTTGCTTTGCGTTCTAATTCTTCAATAAGTTCAACAAAAGGTGTACTGTGAGTAGCAATATTAGTTTCCAAATCATAGTATTCAGAGTCCTTAATTGCTTTCCCAACGCCTATTGTTATATCAGCAGCATGAGCTTTATCTTTTTCAGCCCCTATCAAGATACATTTTGCTTCTACTTTGTTCAAATCTTCATCAGTTAGTCTGAATTTTCTCATCGTAAGTATGCTTTTTCTGGCTCGAGGAACATTGTAACTGTCAAAATAACCAAAGTATTTTTTAGCTTGTTCCTTTTGAGTTCGATCAAGATAAATGTATTTGAGCCAAAGTTTAACCAGAGGTTTTAGTATCAGATACCAAACAGGACCAATCGCCATATAAGCAACTGGCCAGGCAAAATCAGGGATTTCTACCTTTCGAACGGGTCCTACCAAATAAGTTCTTCTAGGTTTTATTAGATGCATGCTTAGTGCAACCAAAACGAAAGCTCCACTCATACTTGAGGCTACTAGAAGATAGTCTTCAAGCATCAGATAGTCAATAGCATCAGCTATGTCTTTTGCAAATCTTTTTTCATCTAATTCAGGTTTCTTGCTTAATTCTGCTGTATGTTTTTCTCTTGTTTCTATAACATAAATACGATGATTTTCCTTCATTTCATCTAGAAAGACATCCCAAGCAGAAGGTAAGGATCCAAATCCTGGTATCAAGACGAGAGTATCTTTTATTTTCCCTTCAGGTTCATAATAAAGAACACGAATTTTATCTTCTCCCCTTTCTCCAACCTGAATGAATAACGTAGTTGCTATGTTTTCAAAATCAGAACTCATAGATGTAGAAAAAAGAGGAGATTTTTAAACTTAACCTAAAGTTATACAACAACAAAGCTTAAAACTTATTAGAAATCTTTAGCAAAGGTCTAAGGATTAACAATTATTCTCTCATTCTCATAATCCTAATGACAAAATATATAATGAACGCCTAACTTTGTGTTTATATGGATAAGGAAATTTCTTTCCAAGATTTACTCACCAAACTTAGTGAGATAGAGGCTTGTAATTTCCCGTTAAGACCTATCAAAACCATAATAGAAGATACAGAATGTTTCGACATATTTTCTGTGATTCTTGATCAAGAACCGCCAATAGTTCATGTTATCAACCTAAAACGTATATCTGGAGGATTTATTACACTAAGAGATCTTCTTGGGCTTTTCTTACCTAACACTCTGATATTCGAAGTGCTTTTTCTAGAAGCCAAATGTTATCTACGACCAGAGCTTGTGATTTAGCTAAAACTCATCTGCCTTATGTTTATGATGATACTAAATTAGAAGAAGTTGCAGAATTAATGTTGAAATATGAGACTAATTTTCTGCCTAGAGCTATCTCAAAAAAGGAATCAGAACTACAAGGAGTCATTTTACAAAAAGATTTGATTTTAAAATGTAGAGAGATTAAAGAAAAACACAATGTAGTTCAAACGGGTGAAACATAATGGTTGAAAGCCTTGAAATCACCCATATTCTATTATTTATAGGTATAGGTCTTTTCTCGGCTAGATTATTTGGTGAATTTTTTGAGAGGATGAAATTATCTGCGATTGTTGGAGAGTTAGTTGCAGGAATACTAATAGGAGGACCGCTTTTCCTGTTGATTGGTGTAGATGTTTCATTTTTCATGGATGCTGGTACGTTGCAGCAATTTTCTCAAATAGGTATACTTTTACTATTATTCATTGTTGGTTTGGAAATAAATATTAAAGATATAAGAAAAATAGGTAAACAATGTCTTACGATATCAATTACTGAGGTTTTAGTAGCCTTAGCCGGAGGGTTTCTTACTGGGTACTTTTTAATTAAACAAGATTACAAATTTGCGCTTTTCTTTGGATTATTATTTACAGCCACTAGTATTGGTGTTACAGTTAGAACCCTAAGTGCTTTAGGAAAATTAGATACAAGGGTAGGTAGAGCTGCTCTATCGGTAGCAGTTTTAGACGATTTTCTAGCTTTAATTCTTGTTCTTGTTTTAGGAGGAACGCTGTTTCCAAACCCTGAAGTGAACCCTTGGCTTGAAATCCTATATCTAGCGATATTTATTGTTGTTGTGGTACTTATAATCCCGCAAATACTAAAGTTTCTAGAGAAGAGATTCAATATTTTCTCTCGTTCCTCTACTCAACATTTTTCGATAGGCATTATTTTTGCATTACTAGTTTCTTTATCATTCTTTGCAAGTTTTTTGGGTTTTTCAGGAGCGATCATAGCATTTCTCCTAGGGCTTTCATTACAACGAAACACAATAATAATTAAGGAAATTAAAGAAACTTTTGTGAAAATTGGTGAAGGTGTATTCATTCCACTCTTCTTCTTTATGGTGGGAGCTACTTTTCAGCTTGATTGGAAAATTTTCACTTTGGTGAATCTATTACTTATCCCTATAGCAATTGGTTCAAAAGCTTTAGGAACATTTATTGGAGGTTCTATTACTGGATTCAAGCCAAGAGAATCAGCCCAATTAGCTGTTGGGATGATGCCTAGAGCAGAGATAGTGATAATTATTGCTGAAATAGGATTGTTAAATGGAATATTTACTCAAGATATTTTTTCTATGGCAATTCTATTAGTGTTAGTAACTGTACTTATAACTCCATTACTACTAAAACTGGTTTTCAGAGAGAAGAAGGTTCTAGAACCAGATATTCCAGTAGACGAGATAATGGAAATCACTGAAAGCAATAGCCAGTAAATCCTCACTAATATTCTTATTCTAATAGTTTTATCAATCATTGTGAAAAATATATTCTATTGTTAGAAAGATTTATTTTTAATACCAATATTAAGCACTTATGGATCAGACAATGGAAGAGATATTCTCATCTATCAAAGAGATGAAGGTTACCGAATTTCCTATTAGAAAAGTCTCCACAATTCATGAAGATTTGAATTGTATGGAATTAATTGATTCATTCCTGAATGACACTTCTCCAATAACTATTGTGGTTGACGAAGATGGTAAATACACAGGAGTGTTGACAATAAAAGGCATTTTACCGCTCTTACAAAAAATGAAAACAGATGTTCATGACGCTCTGATGCGTTCAAGAGTTCTATCAGGTATCACAACATGTGATTTAGCAAAAAGACAGTTGCCACCAATCAATGATGATGATGAAATTAGTACTGTTGCGAATCTTATGGAAATTCATGACACGGTGTTTTTACCTAGAGTTAAAGATCGTAAGGGAGAAATTCTCGGAGTCATTGCTTTAATGGATATTCTTGGTGAAGTTAAATCTCGTTGGGATTGTGCATGTGATGATGAAGAGGCTGACTAAATGATAAAACAAAAATCCGCTGAAAACATTGATGCATGTTATATTTCTCGGAGGAAAACAGTTTGAGTTTCCATTTCATCATTTTTCTTTACATTGGTTTTGCAGTTCTAATTGCGAGAATTTTTGGTGAGTTATTCGAGAAATTAAAGTTGTCTTCAATAATCGGAGAACTTCTCGCAGGTTTACTTTTAGGAGGTCCGATATTCTTTCTGTTTGGCATAGAAGGATTTAGTATTGGAGAGAATTTTACTTTCAGTTTTACAGATATGGCAGAAGGAATTGAACCCTTTGCTCAAGTTGGTATTCTATTGCTATTATTTATTGTGGGTTCTGAAATTAAAACCTCAGAGCTAAAAAAAGCTGGGAAACGAAACATTTTGATTTCTCTTACTGATGTTACAATTACTTACAGTTTAGGTATACTTGTGGGTTACTTCCTGATTGGTGAAATTTTTGGTGAAAGAAATATAGGTGTTGCAGCTTTCTTTGCATTAATTTTCGTCCCTACAAGTATTGGAACTACAGTTAGAACTCTCAGTAATTTGAAAAAGCTCAATTCAAAAGAAGGTCAAACATTACTAAGTTTAGCCGTGTTTGATGACTTTTTAGCAATGCTTTTACTTCTAATTGTGTCAGGAATTGTATTTTCAGGTTCTTCTGGAACAGGTTTGGGACTTGTATGGGACATACTGATCCAAGTAGGGTTTATTATAATATTAGTAATAATTGTTCTCTATTTGTTACCTAAGCTAATAGAATTTCTAGAAAATAGATTCAGAGTTTTTTCTGTAACTTCAACAAGTTATTTGTTTGTAGGAATACTATTTGGTTTGTTATTAGTTATAGCCTTCTTTGCAGAATATCTAGGAATATCTGCGGCTATTGGGGCGTTTCTATTAGGAATTGGTATGCAAAGAGTTAAGTTCTTAATGAAAGAACCTCTTGAAACCTTCATAAAATTCGGAGAAGGATCATTGATACCTCTATTCTTTTTCTCTGTTGGTAGTTCTTTCATTCTCGTAGAATTCAATTATATCTATCTGGTAATTATTCCATTAGTTATTTTTGCCAAAATGATTGGATCTTTCACCGGAGCGATGTTTTCAGTAAACCCATTGAGAGAGAGACTGGTGACATCAATTAAAAAAACTCGGAGTAAATCGAATTCTTCAGACCAAGAAAATCTTGAAAAGATTGCAAAGAAGAAAGATATTACATGGGAAAATACAATTAAACCAAATATCATTTCTTCGGGAAAGATCTCTCTGGGAATGATGCCAAAAGGTGAAATTACTCTAATTATTGCAGCTATTGGACTAACTGAAGCAATTAAATTCTCTTCTGATATTCAAGAACTTGCTGGAGATTTATATTCAATTACAATATTAATTGTGCTTGTAACTGTATTTCTAACACCATTACTTCTTAGACTTGCTTTTCGATCTCCGAAATCAAAAGAAGAGAAAGAAAATGGAGAGGACAATAGCAAAGAGAAAACAGAACAAAAGAAGAGTAAGAATAAGGAACATTCCGATGAAAAGACTAATTCAAATTTGAATTAATCATCATCTTCACTTTTCTTAAGATATCTGTCAAAGAAATACTGTATCAGCTCTTTTGCAGCATCATAATCCAAAGCTAGTTGATCTCCCCAGATAGATTTTGCTCTTTCAAGTTTACCAGTCACAAGACCTAGTTTCAATCCTGTTAAAGTATTTCTTGTATAAAGTTCATTGCCATGGAAATTCAAGACACCATATTCTTGGCGAAGTTTACCATAAACTTGACTTATATGATTAAATTCTTCAGATAATCGGGTTAAATCTTGCTCTAGGTTCTCTTCATTAGTTAAATCATCAAGTTCAAGATTCTCAAGATACTTGACAAACGTATAAACAATATGTCAGATGAA
>DAOVRE010000027.1 GCA_030628305.1 Candidatus Heimdallarchaeota archaeon
ATTCTTTCCATTCAGTTATTAGAATACACCCATCAGCTGATTTTAGCACTTCTTCAATAGAGAATACTAGATGTAAATTTTCATTTTCTATTTCCTTTTCGAAATTCTTCATGGCTATTGGATCTGTTGCATACACAATTGCTCCTTCTTCAAGCAACATTTCTATGATAGGTACTGAGACAGCATCTCTCACGTCATCGGTATCGGGTTTAAAAGCAAGTCCCAATATTGCAATTTTTTTGTCTTTAAGTGATTCTCTATCGTAAGTCTCCTTGAGTAATTGAATTGCGCGCAAAGGTTGAATCTTATTTGTTTCAATTGTGGCTTCTAGGAGTTTTGAGGGAACTTTAAGTTCCTTTGATTTCTGGTACAAAGCAGAAACGTCCTTTGGGAAACACGAACCACCATATCCTAACCCAGCACGAAGGAATTTGTTCGAAATTCTCTCATCCATTCCAACACCCTGTGCTATGGAACTAACATCACTACCAATTTTCTCAGCAATATTTGCTATTTCATTGATAAAAGAAATTTTCATTGCTAAGAATGAGTTGGATGCAAGTTTGATTATCTCAGCTGTTGTTGGATCTACTTGAAGAATAGGAGCTTCAAACCCCTCATAGGTTTTTGCAATTAACTGCTGTGCTCTTTCATCATTCCCGCCAATTACTATTCTATCTGGTGCTAGAAAATCCTTCAAAGCTACTCCTTCACGTAGAAATTCTGGGTTCATACCTACTCCAAAATCCTTGCCAGAAGTCAATTTGCTGTTTTCAAGTATTGGTTTCACAATGTCAGTTGTAGTTCCTGGATTACAAGTGCTCTTAACCACTACAACTTTGTATTCTTGCCCTTCTTCGAATGCTTTTGCTATTGATGTAGCAGCTGATCTAACATATTTATCATTAAGTAATCCATTTGAGAATGACGGTGTTCCAACACATATGAAAATGATTTCTGATTTTTGTATTGCTTCTTTGAAATCCAAAGTTGCTTCTAATTTTCCTTCTTCCACAACTTGTTTTAACATTTCTTCTAACCCTTCCTCAAATATCGGGGGGATAGCTTGGTTAATCATATCCACCTTTTCTTGAATAACATCTACACAAATAACATCATGTCCTTTATGTGCAAAACAAGTGCCAGTAACAAGTCCCACATATCCTGTCCCTATTATAGCTATTTTCATAATCTTCATTCTCATATTAATTGGGGATTATTTGAAAGTTTGTCCAGAAGTTGTCCATTTGTCGACAAACCGAAAACATTTACATATACCAAAGGAAAATCTGTACAATGATTAATTACAAGTCGATTGCTGATTCGATACACAAGTATATTGATTTTCCCGAAAATTTCTACTTTGATATAATTGATACCCCAGAATTTCAGAGGCTTAGAAGACTGGAACAACTAGGCGGTGTCTCCGCATCGTATCCTTCTGCTACTCATAGCCGTTTCATTCACAGTTTAGGTGCATTTCATATTGCAAATAGGATAGGAAATAGTTTACAAAAGAAATATCCTTCAAGAGTAACTAGCTCAGATATCCAGCTCGTAAGTACAACTGCTTTAATTCATGATGTAGGTCATGGTCCTTTTAGTCACATGTTTGAGGATACTATCAAACTGCTTTGCAACAATTTGAATGGTAATGATTGTTTCACCAAATATGAAGCTTTTATTCGACACGAGAACATCACTGAACAAATTGTCCGTTCTGATAATTCTGAAATCGCAATAATTCTTGAAAGAGAAGGATTTGACAGAAAAAAGATGGCTAATTTGGTTCTTGGGAGAAGCGTGAATGATAAACCGTTCTTAAATCAGATTATTGCTTCTCAACTAGATGCTGATTCTTTAGATTATTTGATGAGAGATTCTATGGCGACAGGGGTTTCCTTTGGTCTCTATAATCTGGAGAGATTATTTGCCATGTTAGAGATTTCAAAAGATGGAGATTTAGTAGTAAGAGAAAAAGGACTACAATCGACTGAACAAGTTGTTATTGCACTCTATATGCAATTCACAAGGGTTTACTTCCATAAAACTGTTCGCTGTTGGGAGTATATGATGAAGTTATTTATTGCTCAATTATTGCAAAAAATCGAAGAAGATAAAAAAATACTTGTTCTTCCTTTTATCAGAGAATTTGCAGAGAATCCTAACTGGGAAACGCTTCTTCCGTTAACGGATGATATAATGTATACTCAGCTACATTTATCTTCTAGAAAGGAAACAAATGATGATTTCATTAAGCAAATAGCGGGAGATATTCTTCATAGAAAGTTATACAAAGGCATACCTCTCACTGAAGAGATGGCGCAAATTGTCCATGAAAATCAAGATAAGATCAATTTCATTGTTAGAAAAAATGGTTATCCTACAAATTCTTGGATAATCGATCATTTTGGTTCCAGATATTATGACCCCGATAAAGCATTCAAAATTCTTATCAAAATGAAAAATGGTGACATTAAGCAGATTTCTGAAGTTTCGGAGGTTGTAGCAAGTTTGTCAAAACCTAAATTCAACAATTTACTCATCTTTCCAGCTAAATGCAGGAGCGAAATTACAGATATAATAAAAACAATTTCAAAATAAAAAAGAAAAAAGGATTATTGGAATAATGAATCCGTTTTTGGTGGCTCAGAATCCACTTCCGGTTCCTTTTTAGGTATTTTGTCTTTATGAATAGTATCTCCACAGTATCGACATATTGGATATTTGCTCTTACCTGTTTCACCGCAGGAAGGACATCTTCGGAGTGTTCTTAATATTCTAAGCTTGATTTGTTTCCAAAGAAGTGCCCAGATAACAGTCAAAGAGGTAAGAATCTTTACCCAAGAGGATTGAAGTGCTATTTCTATCCATGAATATAACCTCTCTAAGGTCTTCATAGGTGTAATATGGATTTCAAAGAAGAAATCATCTGGTTTAAGTATATTTGTGGAAATTCTGATATGTAAAATCGGCATACCATCAGCACTTTGTTCTATTGCATCCTTTATCGTTGAATAGTCGATAGATATTGAAGCTGCAAGTGGAATATCAAACGAACCAGTTGTACTGTCGTTAATTCGAGCATCACCAATGCTAATCTGTGCAGTTTTTGTCCAGATTGTTGCTTCAATTTGAGTCGTAACATCTATGTACAAACTGAGATCCTCTCCTTCTTTGATTTGAGGAGGAGACGGACTTATAGATAATATATATGAATTTAATGTTATTATTACATTCTTAACTATTGAATTAGAGATGTAACCTACTTTACCCACATCAATAAAAATTGTAGCATTATAGGTTGATTCACCTTCTGGTAATATAACTTCAGCAGGTATAATCTGGTCTAATGCAACGCTGATATCAATTTCTCCTGCAGTATTTGTACTGATTGATCCAAATACTTTTGTTCCATAAGTAATATTTACTTGAGCATTCTTGATAGATATTTCTTGCTCATCTACACATTTCACAACGAAAGATATAACTTCATCATATCCCTGTACGGCTCTAATTTGAGGAGGATTAGTAGAAATTCCTATTTCTTTTTGAATATAGAAATATTGAATGAAGTCTAGTATGGAGAAACCTGAGTGTGTTACTAAAACAGCCATTTCGTGCTCTCCTCCTACTTCTGCTGTAAAATTGAGGAAAACTTCTTTGGGATTATTTATCTTTTCTCCATCAAGAGATGTTGTTGCAATAGGTACATAGGTTTCGTATGAAACGTTCAAATTGGATTGAGAAGATATCAAAAATTTAAATTCCATTCCAGTTGAAATGTTACTACTACCAAAAATTGAACTTGTTTCTGCAAATTTTAGATAGAACTTGAAAGAGGTCTCTTGGAAAGTTCTGAGATACTGATCTCTTAACATCATTGAATCAAGAGGAAGTATCTTTGCCAACATAGTTATTGCTTGAGCATTTACGATTATAGGATTTCTATATTGTTCCATCCAATCTAGATAAATTATCGATCCAGTTGTTGTAATTCCTGCCTCAAAGAAAGCTGGGAACACAAATAAATTGAGGTATAATTGTTCAACTATAGGAAGTATTTGTAAAAGACTCTGAGGAAACCCAGTATAATCAAATTTCATCCTATTGAATTCGATTATCTGTGAGAGAGCTAAGCAATTATCATAGGTTAGAGCTGTATCTTTTAGAACTAATGAACCCAAATCATATATTGAATGAAATAGTCCTGTATCGGGGCTTCTGAACATTTCTAGAAGTGCAAGTTCAAAAATATCAGCTGCATTAAAATAGATAGCAGCTAATCCATGATTTCCTAAGGATGTTTGATAAGAACAATGTTGTAATAAAGCAGTATTCATGTACAGATTTCCTAGTAAATCAGCTTGTGTATCAGTAATAGTTCCAGAATTATTAGTACTAAAGAACAAATAACCCATGCTTGCATCAAGCAATGTTACAGAGATATTCCCATTTAAAAGATAGAAATCTACTGTTTTCTTTGCTTCTGAATAATAAACAGAACTATCATTTAGCAAGTTATTTGCCATAGTAAAGAGTCCTGTAGACTTTGCAGATTGCTCACTTAAACCGCCTGTAACATTTCCAGATGGTAAATCTACATACATCGTAGCATTGAGGGATCCTGTTGGCGAATGATAAAATACGTCAACTATTCCATCCATTGTTATATTAGCCAAATCCCAGAAGATTGTTGCTAATGAATCACCTATAAGATCTAACGCTTGAGCTAATCTACAATAAGCCATAACTAACAATAGATTGTCTTCTGCATGAAAATCATAATACGATCCACCGAAAGCTCCTGAGATGTAAGTCGAATTGATATCAAGATTTAGAGAGGAAGAATCCATTAATGCATTCACGAGGAAGTAAGTATCATTAGTGACATAGAACATATCGACAGAAGCTAACATCATTTGAATAATCGAAAGATCGTCTAAATGGCTATTTGGGTTATTAGAGAATGGAAAAATATCTCTTACACTATTTTCAACATTAAGTGCAAAATCTATACCTGAACCCCAATAATAATCTACATTTTGATCATTTCTAGGTTCTGGAAAGAGCTTGGGAACACTTTCTTCCAAATAGGTAGAGGATTCTTTTATAGGAACTAATTCCACAGCAAGAACAGTTTTCTCTATTGTACCAAAGAAAGGAAGAACGAGTAACATAAATATCATTAAGTAAACGACAAAATTTTTCTTAGAATTCATAAGCAAAAATGATTTAATTAAAAAAAAGGGAGTGTATTATGAGAAAAACATCTAGGACTATTTGTTATCTTCTTTGATGAGCAAATATTCCCTGATTGTATTTTCTAAGTTCTCTTTTGTTATCCTATAATCTTTGTTGATTTTTCCATCTAACATCTCTAGATGGCGGAAACCAGGTCTCAGTAATGTTAAATCATGAGAACAGGTTACAATGGTAGCTTTGTTTATTCTAACTATGTCCATAAGAAGATCTATGATATGTCTTGCAAGTTCAGCATCGAGATTTGCAGTTGGTTCATCAGTAAGGATGATTTTAGTTTTCCTAGATAAAGCAGAAGCTAACGCTGCTCTTTGTTTTTCACCTTCTGATAGTTCATAGGGATATGCTTCTAAACGATGGCCTATGTGGCATTCTTTGACAATGGAATCGCTATATTCCACATCAAAATTTATGTCAGAAAAAATACTAGGAATTAGGAAATTCTCATGAACTTTTATAGGGTCAAAGAGGTTATTATGCTGAGTAACATAAGCAATATTAGCAAGTCTAAAAGCTGAAACTTCCCTTTCGTCTTCTTCACTAATCGGATATTTCATAACTGTCACAAGACCGTCATTTGGTTTGATTAAACCTGCAATCATGTTAAGAAGTGTAGTTTTTCCAACACCGCTGGGTCCAGATATGAAAACGAAGTCACCTTCATGGATATTTAAACTCATATTTTTGATAACTTCATTATAACCTGCTTGAGAATGGTAACCTTTTGTCACGTTCTTAACCGTAATCAGTTTTTTCTTCTTGTCAGGAGGGATAAATGCTCTGCTTAAGAGATGCTCTACATCCTTAAATGATATCTGATCAACCTTATCTTCACTTTCCTTTGCAGGTTTAGAAATTATCTCATAGATCTTGTCTCGACTTATTACTTCAGGATTCCAGAACAGACCTAGCTTTCTTGAAGGATGAGAGTCAAATTCCACAATATCCTTGATAGCAGTAGTACTCTTAACTTCATCAGGAACCCGAACATAATTAGAAGCATCCATATAAGAACGATTCATATCAGAAGAATGCATGAGAAATTCAAGCTCATCTCTTTCCATATCTCGACTTATTCCAGCTAGCCTACCATCTCTGATAATGAAGCTTTTCTCAAATATAGTTCTGAACCGAATATCATGAGTTACGACCACAATTGTTTTGCCTAATGCTAGATTAACTTGCTTGATTGCATCGATGATATCTTGCGTGTTTTTCGTGTCGAGTTGACCAGTCGGTTCGTCAGCAAGTAGTATCAGAGGGTCCTTAGCAAGGGCCACACCCATAGACAAGCGCATTGCCTCACCACCAGAAAGTTTTCCTACAGTGTTATTGTATACATGTCTGAGATTCAGCAATTTTGCGATTTCTTCTACATCTTTCTTTGCTTGCTCTCTAGGTAAATAGAACATCTTCTTAGGAATCATCAGGTTTTGTCTAACTGATAAATGCGAGAAGAGATTGTCGCTAATAAATTGGTTAATCAGTCCAAGATGGTAAAAACGAAACTCCCGTCTCATATATTCATCAAGTTGGTCAAATCTTTGACCATTCATTATGATCTGACCGCTTGTAGGAAGTTCAATACCAGCAAGAATTTTTATGAGTGTAGTTTTACCTGCTCCTGAAGGACCAATTACAGAGACTAGTTCTCCTTCCTTTATGTCTAAATCTAATCCTCGCAGTGCTGCTACTTTATACTCAGTTCTAGGATCTTGAAATATTTTTATAATATCAATACATCTTATCATCTTTTTCACTCCAGATTCCTTGGTTGGTATTTTGCAAAATTTCTTTTCATTGATATATAGTATATCCCGAAAAATATCAGAGGTATGCCCAGAAACATGCAAAGTATTAGCACGTATGGGAAAGGCAGAGTATAAGGCAATATATCATAAGACAATTCAACTAAGATTGAAGTGAAAGCTCTCTCTAGTCCATAACCTGCTAAAGCACCTAATAACAGCCCAGGTACTATTGCAGCCATGAAAAGCTCTATAGCAGAAACAAAAATGATTTGCCGCGTTGAAATCCCTATTTTCTTTAAAGCATCGTGTTTTGTTATTCGTCTCTGAAGAATTTTCAGAGGATTACTTAGACTTGTGAATATAATTGCTGCAAGACAGATAATTACACCAAACACAAATTCCGCTACTATCATGGAATAGAAGGGGAAGTATTGTAGTAGAGCAGCATCCGCTATCTCTTTAGAACTTCGGACATCAAATCCATAATCATCCTCAATCTCCTTCGATAATTCGATATGGTCTGTTAAAGGTTTAACTTCTATAATAAGTCGATCAAGTGAAATTCCGAAGACAGAAAGCCTATCAAAGATATTCAAAAAGTTATCTTTTGTCATTACCAGATTATATGTATATGACGGTGCTTCTCTTAAATCTCCTACATCATATATTATTGGGAAGTAATCAAACACTCCTGTGATATTGAAGTCTACATCATCAGCCTCTTCTTTCCTGAAAGCATATGAATCTCCTTCAGCTGTATAGAGTATTGAGAAAGGTCTAGAAACCAACATCGTATTATCTTCCTGAAGGCTTTTGATATCCTGTTCCCAATCTTCATAGAGATTTTTCGAAGGCGTATAAGACGTTGACAAATACGTCAGAGGGTCATCTATAATTAAAACTGACATAGTTGCAGTGCCATGACTGGCTGAAAACTGTGTAATATTTACTAGATTAGCAATACCATCGTAATCTGCCCTAAAATCATCCAGAGAGACATTTACTAGGTTCCAATTATTGATATAAAGATCTCCACCACCATAGAAATAAGCTTGATTCATAACTTGATTTTGAATCCTCACTGGCGTTATTATGAATGGCAGCAATAATCCAATTAGTATGGTATATGTGAGGAAAGTGTTATTGAATAAATTGATATCTGATCGCACTTCAACTAATGAGAATGATGTTATTGTTTTTCTTGCAGACCAGGAAATTTTACTTATTGCAATCATCAAAAGCTTGTGTAAATCTTTTAGTAGAAGACCCACTCCGAGCAGTAACACCATTACACCTATCCCCATCAAATAAACGAATATCAAGGCGATTGCTTCTAAACCAAATATCATAAAATAGATACCTACGATACTCATAAGGAATAAACCTATCCCAAAAATAATCCCTCCAACAAATATCAATAGGAAGTAATGTATTCTAAGTTGTTTGAGCAATTGTACCCACCTTCTTGGTGGTTTTACTTTTTTCTTATCCTTTCTTGCCAAAATTATTATTCTAGGGACGGATATTAGTATTAAAATTACAAAAGTTAAACTCATTGCAATCGGAAGACTAGTCAGATTGATAGAAGATATTTGAGCATTAAATGTTAGGAACGTGTCTACTTGTAACAAAATCGGTATGAGAATCATCATTAAACCAAAACCTAACAAAGTCGAAGCTAATGATTCAAAGAGTTTCATCATAGAGTAGGAGAAAGTAATAGTCCCCGTTGAGACACCTTTTGATCTCAGAATTTTTATTTCTTGCTCAAAACTATTCCCAAATAATTCGTTAATCTCGAAAACAAGGAACAGTGCTAGATATAATATGGGAATAGATAGAAACAAGATTAAGACTTGAGACATCAATAGAATAAGCTCAAGACCTTGAAATTCAATAATTAATTCATATCCTATGTTCCAACTACCTGATGTAGAGGATAATGGATAAGGTCCTTCAGCAATTAATAATATAATTTCCGTGATAAGGTTAGTTATTTCTTGAGCATCTGAATTTTCAAAATCATATACAAATTGTATAAATCCATATAGATGTAAATGATAGCGAGTCATATTTTCAAAATTTTTGAGAAAATACTCCGTTGGAACTAAAAGAGAATTATCATAAACTAAGCTTCTGATCGTGTCAGAGGGAATATCTTGTAGTTCACATGCATTCTCAATTTGAGAATAAGAGGGTTGTTGATATAAGCCAACAACTTTAAGCTCGATCGAATCGATATCAACGTCTCCAGGTGAGCTGGTTGCATTTATGGTTATTGCATCATTAAGTGATATTCCATATGCTAAAGCCATGTTAACTTCCAACAAAGTTTCAAGTGGAGCTGAGGGTAATCTGCCGCTCTCTAGAAAACTTCCAATCACCGTTGAATAATTCGACATATATCCGATATAACTCAAATAGCTGATATCTTCATATGGTGATAAATGAAAGCCTACAACGCTTGTTGACAATCCATAGAAGTAATTTTCCACCAACCTGGGCAAGACTTGTGATTTTGACCGCATCCCATACATAACCTCATCTAGAGCTTGATCGGTTATGTTCGGGTTTATCCTGTCAGCTTCTAGACCTGAAAAAGATAATAAGTCTAGGTCAAAGGTCATAGATGCCACATTATCATTCTCAAAATCTGCATTTCTTGCGTATTCTACAAATAAATTGCTTGCTTTTGAATCATATAGAGTCATACTCGTAACAATTATTGATGCAAGTATTGTGAGACCAAGAAGGCTGATAATGAGCCTTTTCTTATTAGCTTTCCACAAAGAAAATATCACACTGAAGATATTAGTGAGATATAACCAAGAATTGATGAACACTAATTTAAATGTCGAAACATCTGGTTTAATAGGTCTTATAAGGAAATTCTTTAGTTTGACAAATCCTCTATTTATCCTTTTTCTGAAAATAAGATAAATTATTCCAAGAATTCCAGTTATAATTACAAAAATATACCAATATCTAATCCAGAAATATACAAAATCGGAATAATTTACTAGGTCAAATATGTACGCAATAGTTGGAAGTTCAACATTTGTATTTGTCTTAACATTTATTGACATTATATAATGTTGTTTGAAATTATATTCATCAAGCGTTGAAGATTCTATTAAAGAAGGGTAGCTCGCTATATATGTTCTATTTTCAAAAAGTGTAATTGAAACCCTGTCATTTGAACCTTCATCCATGTATGAATAGTAGGACATAACATCTTCTATCATAAAGGAAAATAATGAAATTGTTTGATTGTCATCCTCAACTATTGAAATTTTATTTGATTGAGTATACCGATTGTATCCAGATGGACTAAAAATTTCAACATAAAGTGTAGTAACAAATAAGAAGAAAGATGTGTTCTGATATGAGATCATTCTGAATTTCTCATAAGTATATACACCTAAATTGATAGAGAGAAAAGACTTCTTAGATATTGTATCATTCACAGAAAAAGAAACACTGTATAATAGTTGAAACTCAAGCATCGCAAGATGGAATTTACCATCTTCACCAATAAATAACTGCACTCTATCATAATTACCTTCCATAACAAAAACTGTAGAATTATAATAGGAGAGATTACCGGTTATGCCAGCAATAATAAGCGTTCTAACTGCAGTATAACTACTTTCATTATAATAAAATACATCATAAAATGCGAACAATTCCTCATCAAGCATGTGCAGAGATACTAAATATACTGAAGTGAAAGGTAGAACAAATATTTTTTCAACAATTGTACCATTCAAATAAACTTTTGTTTGAGTAATTGAAGTTCCTGTGGTTTCTAGTTCACGAGAAAGAAGGTAAAAATAGTTATTACCAGGTATAATATCTACATTAATATAAGCTGATCTACTAGTGAATACTTGCTTGAAATTGCTTCCATTCTCACTCCAACTAAACATCTCTATTACTGTGTTGTAAAAACCATCAGAAAAAGAGAAGAGAAGAACAACATTCTCGTCCATAGTATAGGCCTTGAAGATGTAACCTGAAAATATATTCCTAAAAATTTCTACCATTTGATTATTG
>DAOVRE010000103.1 GCA_030628305.1 Candidatus Heimdallarchaeota archaeon
CTGAATATGTATAACTGTGAAGGGCAGAGATAAACCCCAAAACCAAAACATCATCTATGTTAAGAAAATCAGAGAATTTCTCACTATGTAAACTTATTCCTTGATCGATTATATGGATTGCATACATTTGATCCTTTAGTGATGAAAGATTAATACTCATCTATTAAATAATTACAATTTAGGTTTTTATGATTTTTGCTATTACGCGTCAGAAAATCCGATATCTTAGATTGTGTATAGAAAGAAATTCCCTGTGACTCCAAGTTTTTTCTAATGAATTTGGGAGATGAACAATAAAAGTGAACATTTCTCTTCCATATTTTACTTAACTCAACATTTTCTATAAAATATGGTTTTTTCCGCCAATTCTTTTTTCTATTCAGAAAAATACCATAATCCTTTGATAGTATCAGATATCCTATGAACACATAATGTTCAAAAATTTGGTTGCTTGATTTCCTTTTTATTTCTCTTAAAATAAGAGCTTGTACGTATTCTTCTAGTTGTAGAATAAATTTTTCTTCTACACTGGGAGTAACGTTTTGATAATGCTTTACCTCAAAAATAAGATAGAATGTTTTTCCCTTATACTCACGTTTAGCCAATACATCTACTCGTTTGTTCCCTATAGATCTTTCTTCCCACACATCAAAACTATTGTCTGATAGAAACTGAGCTATGGAATTTTGAGCTATCTTCCACTCTGGAAAATTTACTTTTTCTTCAGAGTTCATAGGGTGTTTTCCCATTCTTCAAATTGGGCAGCTGATTTATAATCCTTGTTTTTTAAAGCAATGTCCTTAGCTTTCTGATAGCACTCCTTTGCTTCATTTTTCAATTTTAGTTCTTCGTAAAGAATACCTAAGTTGGCCCAAGAAATAGCTTTCTTTGGTTCAATATCAATGGTTGTTTGATATGCGTCGATAGCTTCGTCATATCGCTTTAACTCTTTCAATACATTTCCAAGATTATTTAATGCAGCGTGATCATTAGGATTTAAGGCTAGTACTTTTCTATATGTTTCTTCAGCTTTCTTGAAAAGGTTTAATTCTTGATAGGCAAGACCTAAATTAAATAAAATACGAGGATCAGCAGCATCAAAAGAGATTACTTTTCTGAACGCTTCACTTGCTCCAAGATAATCTTTAGCTCTCATAAGCAAATCACCTATCTTATTCCATAGAGTAGTTTCATCCCATGGAAGATAGGAGGATACCATCTTGAGGATTTTTACAAGTCTCTTATCATCGTGTAAAACTGTAAGGATTGAAGTGATTTTTCTTAAGTACTTCTGAACTGATTTACCAGACATAAGAAGCTCTTCATATATCCCAATTGCTTCATCAAATTTACCCATTCGTTCATAGACTAGAGCTAGGTTCTCCATTATGTTAGTATTTTCAGGGAACTTAGAAACACCAATTTGAAGAATTTCTAATGTATTATCATATCTCTTCTTTTGTATAAGACCATCAACAAAATTTAGAATTGCCGCAGCTGAAGGCATCAACTGTATCTGTTTGATAAAATAATCATATTCTCCTTGTGATTCAATAGTAAAAATCATTCTCCCCGCCAATTCCCAACATCTTTGGTTAGCAGGATCAATTGTTAAAGCTGTTTTCAAAGACTTTATAGCTTGATCATTCTTATGTTGTGCAAAGAAACATTCAGCGAGCTCGCCCCAATATTCGGGAATCTCACTTTTGATCTGAATTGCTTTCTTGAAGTATTCTTCTGCTATGATATAATGTTTGCCTTCCAAAGCAGCACTACCAATGAAAAATTGCAGAACATGACTATCAGAGAATTTCTGTGAGATGCTTGTAAGCTGAATGAAAGCTTCATCGAAGTTCCCATTTGCTAATTCTTCTTGACCTTTCACAAATTCTTTTATGGAGTACAAGTCTCTCAGTTCTTGTTCATATTGTTGTTTTAATTCTTTAGATTCTTTAACTTGGCTCCCTAAAGAACGAAGTGAATGATACATGGGATAAGTAGTTGAAATATTCAAAATCCTGTAAGAATCTGCACTTGAATCAGTTTTTTCATTGGTTGAATACTCAATGAAATTAGGAGGCAAATGAAGATAACATTCCATTGCATCTGAATGCATCCCTTTATGGATATAAATTGTCATTAGATTTGTCCAAGCAAAGTGGTTGTTGGAGTCTAGTTTCGCGAGATTTTTGTACAAATCTAAGGCTAGATCAAATTCCTTCAATTCGGAGAGAAGGTTTGCTAAAATTAGAATTTCATCATTTTTCTCTTTGTATGGAAGAGAAGCAATTTTTTTCTTCAGCGTTTCCTTAATTACACCAAAGTTATGATTAAAATCATCAATTATATTTCTGTTTTTAAAATCGAACAGACTAGAATTAATATCGCCAGGATGGTAGCAGGCATAGATTTTATTTGTTGAATGTATGATTTCAGAAGCTATAGTCTCCAATAGGACAGTGGTATTTTCCAACAATTCTTCTAAATTTCTATTCTGTTCTTGAGTCATTAAGCTTTACCTGAAACCAGACTTTCTACTGTGACCTCTAAAGCAAGTAAAACTTGCTGAATTAGTTCTGAACCATATTTCGTGAGCTTAATTCTCACGAAAATACTTTTGCGAATCTGTTGTATATAAACATTTACTTGAATTTCTATTCAAGGCTGGTTTAAGTATCAACTATACATATAATGTACATGAATTCATATAAAGTTAAGCAATTGAACAAAAAAATCTAATAATAATGCACTAAATTTGTAGTTTCTTGATTATGCACTTTAGCCTTGACAAAGATTTTAATAAGGCACATTGAAAGAAGAAACGAACTTATGAATAATAATAGCTCGGGTAAAGCATTCAAGGTTGAAGATCACTACACTTTTTGTCCCACCTGTGGAAAAATTCTGGTGATAGACGGAAAATCTAGATGCAAAAAATGTGGTTCATATATCGCCGTAAATGACAGCATAGGAAACGGAGATATTGATTCAGGCCACCTACAAGAGGAATTGAAAGAGAGCAAAGTAAGTATTAAAAAGGACATAAGTTCAGCAACTGTGGAATGGGAGAAGTACTTCCCTTATCTAGAGATAAGACCTCTACAAAAACAGATGATAGAAACGATTTCTGAAAATATGTCAGAAGGCTCTCAAATTATTATTCAAGCTGCAAATGGCGTTGGAAAAACCATCTCTTTATTATCAGCTACTTTGCCTATAGCAAAAGAAAAAAAGAAAACAATAGTATATTGTTGTAGAACTCATCAACAAATGAGCAGAGTTGTTGAAGAATTAAAACTAATAAAGCAACTCAATCATGTATCGGGTTTAGCACTAAGAGGGAGAAGAGAGTTATGTTTACATCATATTATCAAAAAGTTCTCAGTGGATGCAGCTAATGCTGCTGACATCTGCAGGTTTCTAAAGAAAGAAGGAAAATGTAAATATTTCACAAACCTTGCAAATAAATCAAAGTCAGAAAGTGCAGATAAAATAGTTCAAAATAAGGTTTTAGACAGTAAAGAATTAATAGAAATTGGTCAGAATCTAGAAGTATGCCCTTTTGAAATTTCAGTCAGGTCACTTCCTAAAGTAGATGTTGTTGCAACAAGTTATCAATATGTCTTCAACCCATTCATTAGAAAAATACTCTTAACCAAGCTTGAGAAAGAGCTTTCAAATCTTATAATTATTATAGACGAAGCACATAATCTTCCTTCAACTGCTGTTGATATAAGTAGTTCAAGTTTGTCAAACTATTCTATTGAGACTGCTTTGTCAGAAGCTATGAAACACAGAGAAGGAGAAGTTTATGATTTTCTTGAATCTTTTTCAGCTACTTTGATGAATGAAATAAAAAGCATGGACAAAAATCAGGAAATAAGAATTGATTCATCAGATTTTCTTCTTACTGTAGAAAGAAGAGCTAATATGACAATTAATATAGAATTAATTCAATCTCTCAACCATCTAGGTGATTTAGTAAAAAATCAGCAAATTAAACAAAACAAAGCACCTCTATCCTATGCTTCAGCTGTTGCAAATCACCTTAGTGTTTTAGTAGAAACTAAAGAAAAGGTTGAATTCGCTCATTTTCTGACTAAAAGTGAATCAAAAACCGGTAACCCAATTCCAAGATTAGTAACACTGTCGTTAGATCCACGAACAATGACAGAAGAAATATTCTCAAAAGCATATTCGACAGTTTCTGCATCTGGAACACTTGACCCAATTGAATCATATATGTCTTTAATTGGTTTAAATTCGAATAAGGTTGTACCTTTACTATTACCATCACCATATAAAAATGAAAACCATGTAACTTTAGTAATCGACAAATTATCATCAAAATTGGAAGATAGAACGCCTACAACTTATGCAAGCATGGTAGATATCATTGAAACAGTTGTAGATTCAACTCCAAAAAACACAGGTATTTTCTGTGCAAGCTATGTAGTAATGGAGAGTCTACTCGATTCGGATCTTGAAAAGAAGTTGTCAAAACCGTTATTCATAACTCACAAAGGCATGTCTTCTTCAGAAACAGATGATTTAATCAATGCCTTCAAGAAAGAATCTAAGAAAGAGGGTGGAGTCCTATTATCTGTACTTGGAGGAAGGTCGTCTGAGGGAAGCGACTATCCCAGTAGCCAAATGCAAAGTGTGATTGTAGTGGGGATACCTTATGCTCGACCAACGCCTACTGTCAATGCATCTATAGAATATTTGGAAAGCCAATTTCCAACTAAAGGAAGAGAATTTGGGTATAATATTCCTGCATTAACTAGAGCTTCTCAAGCAGCAGGAAGACCTATTCGTAGCTTAGAGGATTATGCCGTTATCGTACTTCTAGATTACCGATTTGCTCGTCACTATTATAAAAAACACCTCCCCAACTGGTTAAAAGAGAACTTTCATGTCGTTCAACCAGTAAAAGAAAAAATTTCAGAGAGGTTAAAGAAGTTCTTCGAATTCCATAATTAAGAGAATACAATGATTCGTTAGAAACAATTTTATTTTAAGTATGAAAAGTAATAATATGAAAGTCGTTTTTGAACCTGAAAATAAACAAAAAATCTCAAACCAATTAGAGAAAATTGCAGAATATTATCAAACATCTGTGTTAGAACAGGATATTGGCGAAGGGAAGTTTGTTTTTGTTAAATCCAATATTAAAATCGTAGAGAAATTTAGAGATCAAAAAACGTTGATATATGTATGGGGAGCTAAGGATGAAGATATAATTTACCTAAAACAGTTTTTTGGAGAACCTGTTCAAAAAATAGTTGAAAAAATGACACCTCTCGCATTTGCTTCTGAATTGAATGAAATCCCTAACGCAGATAAACTAACAAAAGAAGATATTATATCTCTGTTAGATGTTACAGATAGAGATTTAAGGCAATATTCACGAATGTTAAGGTCAGCAGCAAGAAAATCTTCAGCTTCTGCAGATATAGTAAATGCTTATGAAATTTTAAAGAAAATGCTGTAAAATAGCATTTTATGTTTTTGTTTTTTCGATAAATATTTATTAAGTGAAAAAATATCATATAATTATGAAAAGAATAAAGATTACTAATTTTGTCTTGTTAGTTTTACTATTCAGTTCTTTTGTAGTTCTTGATTTTTCACATTCTATTTCAGGAGAAGAATCTAATATACAAAAACCGACTGATACAAAACTTGACGCACTTACAACTACAACTTTCTCAGGAACTACAAATATCACAACTTTCGTAGGACCAGATAACGCTCATGCTATAGTGATAGGATCTATAAAGAATGCTGTAACTTCTTTTTATTTAGAAGTCTACACGCTTTCGAGTGAATCTTTAGTTGATGAATTGATTGCCGCACATGGTAGAGGAGTTGAAGTCATCGTTCAACTGTCTGATGATAGAGTTAATAGTTATGAAGATGCCTACACAGAGGAAGCAGCATGGAGGTTAAATGATGCAGGGATTGATGTATACTGGACAAGTTCTACATTTGTTTTCACTCACGCAAAGTTCTGGATTGTAGATAGTCAAATCGCATACGTTTATTCGGGTAACTGGGCACCATCAAGCATTCCAGAATCACCTGAAGCAAGAACGAATAGAGAGATGGGATTTGTGTTTAATAATGTCAATATAGCCGCATATTACGAAGATGTGTTTAATGATGATGGTTTAATTTCCACACCATATTCAGTAATGGCCCCTGGAGGCGATTTACAATCACCTGAAACAAGTGGTACATAC
>DAOVRE010000083.1 GCA_030628305.1 Candidatus Heimdallarchaeota archaeon
CCCCCACTCAATCCCAAAACCGCTCCGTCTCGATTTAATTTTAACATTGTTTCTTCAATGAATGTTTCAATATTACTACAGATTTTAGGAATATTGTGTTGAAGTTTATGTATTGACTTTGTCATGATATAGGCACCAAATGAGTTTAACTAAATATCTCGTTAAACTCTTTTGTTTTAATGAATCAATGAGTTACTTAAAAATTCTTAATAGATTTTTGTATTCTCTTATTTAGATGAGCTCGTTATTGCAACTCTTTTTCCTTTAGTGTCGAAAAAGAAGAAAAACTGAGATTAATTTTTTGTAGATGATTTTGTTTCTTTAATTCCGCCTATCATGAAGAGTATGCCACCAATCAGAACTAAAATACCCGCAGTTCCTCCTGCAATTAAACCGAATACTATTAAAATTATCCCAAGCAATACTCTATTTTTAATTGGAGTACCCATCCTTAACCTCAATTGGAGCCAATACCAAACAAAAAGTAGTACAACGAAACCCAAGACAATCATGATAACTCCATTTAACCAAGACATTCCTGAAAAGGATAGAAGTGAGAGATCACCTACAATACTAGTTATCTCAGATGCAATGGTAAGAATACCTTGAACAATTAACAAAAACCCTCCAATCAAGGAATCAATATATCCCGCACCTGTCCAATTGATTTTGTAAATAACAACAGTCATGAATGATTTATTGTAGTAATTAATAAAAATTCTACCATTGTGTTATAGTTACCTTATTTTGCTTTGGATAATTGATTTTTGTTTCTAGACCATTCTTTAGGTGATAATCCGCTGAGAAATCCTGTGATTTTATCAGTAGTAATTATAGGTTGCACAGTAGTACTTTCAGTTGGAATTGTTCTAACTATCAAATATAAGTTAATTGCAAAAACTAAGAATTTAGTTGCAAAACGAACATGAGCTACGGATTAATCTTCTAAAGTTATAGCCCTGATTTAGCTTTGAGGAACAACTCAGAGCTATTCCAAGTACTATGATAATTATTGAAGAATTTCTTCAATATTTTTTTTCCAAATAATTCAACTTGAGATTCATAGCACTCCAATGCTTCAATTTTAAGATTTTCATATCCTTTAATAGAGTTAGTCTTTAGCTCCCAATCAATATCTAGATATTTTGCGGGAAGTAATTTCTCAATTGAACCCCCAGAAATCATTGAATTCATAACTGATGTGATCATGAAGAGTTTAAAACTAGATTTCTCAGGTTTTTTTGTTCCTATACTTATCAGTCTGTTACCTAGATAGTGTCTTCTTCTCATTTTTGTGCTAAACATTCCATAAGAATCTAGGTAGAAAAGGAAACTTTCAAACAAAGCATTATCTACCATGTACATTAGAGAAGCTAGAAAAACTTCTACGTGATCAAAATGATTTCCAACACCCAATGGAGCATAGATTTTGGCTTTAGGATTTACCTCAAAGATTTTATCCAATTCTGATTGAATTTCTTTAATGTTTAGGAATTGATTAAGCCCTTTTGACAAATCAATTTTGAAAACTTCAGTTGGTCTTTTGAGTAAAGGTGTCATGTAAGCTCTTTCCTCAATGTCTAACCACTTATAATCTGCACTTAACCTATCTAAAGCAACTTGGTCTTCTTTTTTTCTGAGGTCGTAATCTGCGAATTTGTGAAATTTTTTTGGTAAAGACTTTATATCTGGTTCTCTTGTATAAACAGTTATTACTAGTGCATCTTCTCTTTTATATACAAGTTTAGCAATCGTTCCTCCACAGCTGACTACTGCATCATCCAAGTGAGGAGAGAGAAAAATGTGTTGCATATAGATGATAATTCATTAAAATTAATAAGCTTATTCGCCTTGGTTTTTTTTATCCTTGTTTTTATGTTTTCTTTATTGGTTGGTGTTTGTATATATAGCCGATTATCTATAACACTCAAATTATATCTATAACTATCGGCGAGCATTTGTAATTATAATCTATTCATTAAACTCACCCCAACTGTTATATGTATAACTTTAAACTTCCGATAATTACTGATAGTGTGTTATTACGAAATAATAGTTGTAGGACAAATTTTATTGTGATTGCTATGATTACAAAGAAAAAAGTGATGAAAAAAATCGTAAAATCTGTTTGGGTATTTAACTGGTTTAATTCATGTGGTTTTACGGAAATAGTGCCCGTTGTAGGTTCTAGATGGGACATGGAACGCTTTGGTTTGGTTGCAGTGAATTCTCCGAGGAAAGCTGATGCTCTGTTTATAGCTGGATATCAAACTCCTAAATCAATGAAAAGAGCTCAACAAATATATGAACAAATGCCAGGTCCGAAATTTGTTTTTGTACTTGGATCCTGCACCATGACAGGAGGAATGTATTGGGATTCCTATAACACTGTAAAACGGATAGAGGATTATCTTCCCGTTTTTATGTATATACCCGGTTGTCCCCCAAGACCTGAAGCAATTTTTGATGCTGTGCATAAAGTTATTGTGCATGTGGATGAGTTACCAGATGAGTGATGAAGATGAGTGCAAAAGATAAACAAAATAAGAATAAATCTATTGAAGAAAAGCTAATTAAAGATTTAAACTCGAAATTAGATACCACAGTTCATTGTCAGAAGGAAAGAAGGTTATGGATATCAATTAATCCCGATCAGATTGTAGATACATGTTCTAAAGCATATGAATTAGGTTTTGAACATCTTTCAACCATCTCTATTACAGATTGGCTAGATGAGGGAAAGCATGAGGTTACATATCATCTGTGGTCATATTCCCATAATCATCTTCTAACAATAAAAACAAAAATTGATAGAAAGAAACCTAAAATTTCTTCAATCAACTCGATTTGGGGTGGTAATGCTGAAACTTGTGAACGTGAATGTCATGAAATGTTTGGAGTAAAATTCGAAGGTAATCCTAATTTAACGCCACTATTTCTTGAAGATTGGGATGGTCCTCCACCATTTTTGAAGGATTTCAATTGGCGAGAATTTGTTAAGAAGGAAATGTATGACAAGGATACTCCAAGAGAAAAAGTGTACTTTGAGGTGAAAAAATGACTAAGACAAATGAACGTGATGTGAACAGCGACTTCACTATGAATTTTGGTCCAGCTCATCCGGGATCAGGAAATTTTGCAATAAAAGTTGAGATGCGTGGAGAACGAGTACTTAAAGCAACTGCAGATCCAGGATATTTGCACCGCGGGTTTGAAAAAATGATGGAATACAGGGAACCCATGCAAAACTCAGTTATGTCAGATAGAGTATGTGTTCTGGAACCTCTGCAATGGAACTTGGTTCATGCTGAAGCAGTTGATTATCTTATGGGTTATGAAGTACCTGAGAGAGCTAAGTATATCCGTGTGATACTTGCTGAACTTTCTAGAATTCAGTCACATTTCATCTGGTATGCTGTTCTTTCTTTAGGAACAGGTTTTATGACTGGTTTTAATATCTCTATAGGGTATCGGGATTATATTTTAGATGTTCTAAACCTTATTACTGGTGGAAGAGTATATCCAGCAGGTTACATATGTCCTGGAGGGGTTAGAAAAGACTTTCCTGAGAATGCTGAAAATAAGATTCTTGAACTTCTTCCAAAAATTGATTATATGAGAAAGTTTGCATTAAAAGAGAATCCAGCTTGGCTAGCACGTTTCAAAGATGTTGGAGTATTAACAAAAGAAGAAGCTATTAAGTTTGGAGCAACTGGACCAGTACTACGCGGAAGTGGCGTTGCTGCAGATGTTAGGCGAGATGATCCATATGAGATCTATGACGAACTAGACTTTGATATACCAGTTCTGGATGAAGGAGATGCTTATTCTCGCTTCAAAGTTGGGATGTTGGAAATAGAAGAGAGTATGAAAATAATCACTCAAGCTATTGATAGATTACCTAAAGGAGAAGTTCGAACACCTAACCTCAAACCTATAGTGAAATTTAAACAAGCTAAAGGAGAGATCTACATACGTAATGAGGTTTCTCGAGGAGAAGGTGCCTTTTACATGGTTGCAACCGGTCAGAAAACACCTTATAGGGTGAAAATACGCGGACCTTCTTTTACTCATATGATTCCGATAGTTGAACATCTATTAACAGATGTAGATTATGCTGATGTTCCAGCAATTTATTGGAGCTTATATCAGTGTCCAGCAGATGTAGACAGGTGAGATGATAAAAATGAAGTTAAGTATAATTAAAGAAGTATTCAAAAATGTCTTCACTAAACCAATGACATTACTTTATCCTTTCGAAAAAATTGAGATTCCTGAGAGAAATAGAGGAGAACATAGTTTTAACATTGACACATGTATTTCATGTGGAGCTTGTGCTAGAATATGTCCTAATCTGGCAATAGAAATGATAGAAGTGCCACAGGAATTTAAAAAGAAGTACCCTAAAACCTATCCTCAAATAGATCTAGGTAAATGTTGTTTTTGTGCATTGTGTGAAGATACATGTCCAAAAGGGTCGATTAAGTTAACAACTAATGTTTTCTTAGCGACCTTTGATAAAGATGACACAGTAAGAAGTCCTATGTCATGGAATAAGTGAAGATGTCCTCCTTCCTTATTCCTTCTCTTTTTTTTACAAAGCTCGAAATGATATGTGTATTGTTTCTCATATTTAATGAGCTATTTTTCAATAGATAACTTTTAATTGAGTAATAATTCACAATTCTTGTTTATCTTATAGACACGTTTTCAAGTTACATAAATACAGGTGACAAAAATGAGTTATGGTATAGATGGAAGACCAGGTGGAGGTCAAGGACAAGGTGGAGGACGAGGACAAGGTGGAGGTCGAAGACCAGGTGGAGGTCGAGGACAAGGTGGGAAAATTGGTATGGGATCAGGAGGTTGGTGTGTCTGCACAGCTTGTGGGCAAAGAGCTGTTCACCAGCGAGGTGAAACCTGTAATCAGAAGCAATGTTCATCTTGTGGGGAGAGGATGATAAGAGATATAGGAACTCAAGGTTTCCCTCAACAAGTAAACTCTAGAACTTCAAATCCTATGCAGAGTAGTTTTCAAAGATTCAAAATCCCGATTGTTGATGAAGGTAAATGCGTTGGATGTTCTTTGTGTTTAAGTAGTTGCAGATATAATGCAATACACATGGTAAATGGTAAAGCACATATTCAAGAAAACCTGTGCCAGGGGTGTAAGGCTTGTATTCCCTCATGTCCTCATGGAGCTATATCCTAAACGTACATTTTTACGAAGTAATAAAAAAAACAGAAGGAAATATATCCTTCCTTTCAACTTGAGCCAGATTGTCTTAATTCATCAGCTAGGTTCATTTTCTTGATTTTTCTCATTAACTTAAACGTTGCTAACCAGAGTGAGAAGAACGAAACTAATAGTACAATAGGCCAAGTATATCCAGGAATTGTTGTTGGCATGTAAAATGTGTCTCCCATCATATAATCCATTGACCAAACATAAGTCAAGTATCCAAATGGTATGGTTAAGATTAGACTAATCGTGCTTAGAATCGCGTTCTCCCAGAATATCATGTTTCTCAAATACTTCGTTTTAGTACCCATTGCTTTAAATGACAGAAAATCTTGATGTCTATCAACAAAAGCCATGTACATTGATTGAAAACTAAACAACACACCAATTAGTATCCCTATTCCCAAGAATAGCATCATAATTCCTAATACTGCTTCCATCATACCAAACACAGACTCTCTAACTGTTTCTGATTCTGACCACAAAGCTACATTGAATCTATCTCCAAATTCTTCTCGGATTGCTTGCAGATCTGCTTCATCAGTTATAGTAAAAATCACTCCATTTACCCAATTATCTGGGATTCCAAATAAGTGATTAGCATGACTCTCCTGAAAGGATTCATAAGTCCACATAACTGCATAGTCAATTAGTTCTCCCACTAATCCTGTAACAGTTACTGAATAATTACCAAGAATTCCAATTTCGATCTCATCACCTATTTTTACATCATACTTCCCAGCAATGGTATTGCCAAGCAATACCGTTTCATTATTTAAATCCGAATTTTGTTCAAATTCTCCTTCGATAACATTGAAATTTCTTAAAGAAGAGTTTTCTTGATAACACACTAATTCAGTCCAACTTAACATTTCATTGTTATGAATGATTTTTGTATAAATCCCAACAAATACTTCATAGGTATCAACATCATCCAAAACTTCTGGATTATGTTCTTCCATAAAATTTTTGATATTATTAATTGAAACAGGAGTTTCAAAAATTACTTGGACATCATACGCATTGTATTCTTCAAAATTATCCGTCATCACTGCAAAGACGTTACTAACCATAGCTAACGAGTTTACAAGGAAAATCATTGAAGTAATCAAAGCAAGGATGGTTATCAAGCTCTTTCTTTTCTTTAGAAATACTTCTCTTAGGGGGACAACCATGTGAATGGATTTGAATAAAGGAATCCATCCAAGCATTCTTTCAGCTACCGATTTACCTGTTGTTTTAATCCTAGTAAACACAGCACTCATAGCTTCTCTTGGTGTTGCAGATGCAATTGATAAAGCACTGAATATGGAACAAAGGAAGCTTACTGATAAGGTTATAACTCCTCCATAAACAAATTCTAAGACTGGAATTGTCATAGCTATCTGGTGAAATCCATACAATCCAGTTGTTAATTTAGCCATA
>DAOVRE010000158.1 GCA_030628305.1 Candidatus Heimdallarchaeota archaeon
CCGAAAATGGTTACGGTAAACGCACTGCTTGCGATGAATATAGATTTACTCACAGAGGCGCAAGAGGTGTAATTGATATAAAGACGGATGATCGAAATGGAAATGTTTCTGCTGTACTAATCGTTCCAAAGAAACCTACACGTAAAGAAAGTGTTTCAATAATCAATAGTGAAGGCATTAGTATACGAACAAGAATTGAATCAATACGAGAAATAAGTAGAAATACAAAAGGTGTAAGAATCATGAACTTAAATGAGGATGAAAAAATTGTATATGCTACTCTTATTGATTTGAGTGAAGATGAGTCGGATTAGGTGTATCCGTCTCTCTTATCTAGTTCTCCTGAAAGAATCTTTTTGAAAAGTTTCTGAAATGGTTTTTTTCCAACTGCTCCCACAACATTCCCTAAGTATTTTCCATCTTGAAAGACTAGGAAATTTGGTATTGAAGAAATCCCATATTTCATAGATGTTTGCGAGTTTTGATCTACATTTAATTTTCCAATAGTAACTTTACCAGCGTATTCTTGTGCTAATTGTTCCATAACCGGTTCCATAGTTCTACAGGGACCACACCATACTGCCCAGCAATCTATCACAACAATGCCTTGTTGTTTAACAAATTCGCCAAAAGTTTGGTCATCTAACTCTGTTATTCCTCCTTGTGGGAAGTTTCCTACAGTTGGTATATCTTCATTCATTAATCGCGCCATCTTATCTCTTTTTATGCGTTCTAGTTCTTTGTCCATTCTAAGCACCTACGCTGTGTTTGGCTTATGCACACTCTCTTTTAAAATGTTCTATATTGCAAATTCGTAGAAGCAAAACCTTATTATGTGCGTATTTTTTACACACTCTCAAGATGCATCGTTGTTTAATCAATCTTCCAGAGGTCATAAATGAAGGTGGAAAATGTGATATTTTCGAATGTCTGTTCGGTTTAAAACCTTTACACGTTAATATCTATTTTTATGCATTAAAACAGAAAAGAACAATAAAGGAAATAGCAGATTTCGTAGAAAGAGATCGTTCAACCGCTGTCAGGTTAGTTCAAAGACTTATTGGACAAGCATTATTTACAAAGGAAATTGAAATGCTTCCAAATGGTGGTATGAGACACATTTATTCTTCAATTGCTCAAGAAGTTCTAAAAGAAAGATTAAAAACAACCATTAAGCAAGTTGAGAAATCAGTAGATATACTTGTAAAAAGAGATTGGAGATTGATTCCAGACAGGTTGGACGATTAAAAGGCAAAGAACGATTTTAGAAATCAAAATCTTCCAATTCATCCATGGAACCTGTAAGTTTTTCAGTAACTTTTTTCTTCTTTTTATCTCTTACAGTAGCTACAGCAGAAGAAAGCTCAGATATGAATTCTGTTGGAACAGTTCCCCTTGGAGCTTCATCCTCCTCAATAGGTTGAAAAGAAGTTGTAGATTCAGGTTGTGCTGTTTCTTCTGGTTCAGCAGATTGAGGCTGTGCTGTTTCTTCTGGTTCAGCAGATTGAGGCTGTGCTGTTTCTTGAACTATTTCAGGATTTTCTAAACTTCCATCTTGTTGGTCATATCCTGATTTGATTCCTGATAAACCTGGGTGGGAAGTGGCTACGGTTTCTTGATCTGTTTGTGAAGACCGATCTGGGACTAGACTTCCATCTTGCAATAATTTTACAATTTCTTTACATAATGTCTTGTACGCAGGACTAATCTGATACATAAATCGAGGAAGATTCGTTTTGATTTGATTTAGGAAATACAGACCAGTATCATAATCTTGAATGTAAAAAGCTTGAATTGCTTGAACTATCATTTGTTGAACAAGCTTGTCAGGTGGAACAGCTGATTGAGGTTGATTATACATAAGTCACACTAAATAAAATAAGGCATATGTCTATTTTAAAATTATGGAAAAGGAAAAGGGTTTTTCTTCCCTAAAAACTGTGTTATACAGTATCCATTACTTTTATATTACGAATTTAGTCTCAAAACAAGAAGGGGACTGAAAAAACTGGAAAAAGACAAAACGTTTTTCTTAAAAACTAAGAAATATTTAGTAAATACTCTTTATTTGAATGATCGTCAACGTTTGTCCTTAATTATACTTGGAACCATTGGTAGCTTTCCCTTGGTTATCTTCATGTCATATGTAGGTCTTCATCTAGAAGATATATATACTGCAGCTTGGCTAATTGCTCTGATTTTGGCATTTAGAAATATCTATCAAATTTTTTTGAGAGTACCTCTTGGGCAATTTTCCCAAATGGTGGGACGTAAACCCTTGTTAATTGCCGGGATAAGTTGTTATACAGTCAGTCTTTTTTTCATGTCTTTAGCCTATCATTGGATTATTGTATTGGTAGCTATCACATTTCTTGCAATAGGAATGTCTTGCTTCTGGCCTGTTCTCTTTGCATATATCGGGGATATAGAGAAGAAAAACATTGGACAACTCCAAGGTAGAGTATTTCAAGGAACAGATATGGGTACAATATTGGGCTCTTTATTGGCAGTGCTTTTGCTTAAAACGTTTAACGTAGGATTACAAGTGCTATTTGGTTGGGGTGCTGGAATCTCGCTTATAGGTGTTATATTTATGTTATTTTTTCTCCCAGAAGTTCTACAGAAAGAAGATAGATTAAAAACCGATTCTAAGATGAAAGCTCTTGGAAAAGCTTTTACTGCGATGTTTAGAAATCTGGCTAAAATATCAAAAGAGAAAAAGCTGCGTTTCATTTATCTTCTACAATTATGTATTGCATTTTTGGAGTATATAATCACCGCATTTTTCCCATTTCTAATTGTTTCCAAGGGTTTTTCTGATGATTCGGTAAGTACGATATTTTGGATCAGTGCAGGTATTTTGATTTTCTTCAAACCATTTTTTGGAAAAATAGTTGACAAGTTTGGCTATAAAATTCCCATTTTTGTCACTTTGATATTTTCATCAACAATGCTTGTGTTTATGGTAATTATGGATACTTTACCTTGGTTGATAGTCATCTATATTTTATTCAGTGCAAGTAGTCTAACAAGTTATATTGGAGTTAATACAGGAACAACAGTAGAGTCCAAACCAAATCAAAGAGGAATGGCTTTAGGAGCTTTAGGGTTTTATGTTTCATTATCACGTTCAGCATCAACACTAACTTTCTCCCCAATTCTTCTTACAAATGAAGTAAGTGCAGTAATAGAATTAATATTCATCGCAACAGCAATCTTAATCCTATCTGCAGTTTTCTACATAAACCTCTTTCACAATTTTCTCAATAACAATGATAAAGAATCTAAAAACGAGATACTAAAAACAAAATAAAAAATAAGAAAGGGAGTTATGAAGCTTCTACTCTTGTTCAACTTCAATTTCCTTTTTCTCTACACCAATTAAATCTTCTTTAAGTTTGCCTAAAAGAGTTGCAATAGCTGCGACAATATTTTCTGGTCTGGGGGGGCATCCATATACATAAGCATCTACGGGTATGATATAATCCAAACCACCTAGAACCCATGGACATTCTTGAAATACTCCTCCTGAAGTACTACAATTACCAACAGCTACAACAAATTTTGGTAAGGGCATTTGTTCATAAATACGCTTAACTCTTTCAGCAATTTGCAGTGTTACACCACCAGTTATAACTAAAACATCTGCTTGGCGTGGAGTACCTCTTAGGACTATACCATATTGTTCAAGGTCGTGTCTTGGTGTCAAAGCATCGACGATTTCGATATCGCAACCGTTACATCCACCAGCATTCATGTGAATTATCCAAGGTGATCTTACAGCACAATTAACTCCGAACTTCTTTAACCAACCCATTATTTTCCACTCCTAAACTTCTCAAGCTCTTCCAGCTTTTTGCCGCCTTCTGCAATCTTTTCTTCTATTTTCTTATCTGCTTTTTCGCCTTTGAAGCTACCTTTAGCAGTTAACATGGAATAATCTTGTCTTACATTATAAGAGAATAAGACTGATGTTGCAGGGTTTCTGTCAATATGTATGGCATCTTTAGGACAATAGGTTTGACAATGACCACACCACATACATTGAGGGGTGAGAATCCAAATCATTCCATTATCTTTATCGTCTTTTTCTATCTCTAAGCAGCCAGTTGGACAAACATTGACGCACATTCCACAAAGGATACATCTATCCTCAATTATTATTGGGATTGTCCTGATGTCTTCAGGAGGCGGATTTTCTTCCAACCTTTTGAGAACATGTTTTGTTACAGATCCTTTTGCTTGATTTTTTAGTACTTCTCCAGTCATTACTAATATTTTCTTCATATCATTTCACCTCAGAAAAACGGACGATTATACTTCTTAGCTTTGATAGCTTTATGAGCAAATTCGTCTTGACCAATGATCATTTTCTCACCTGTAGTGTCATTAACTATCATAACTCTGTTTGTACAGGAGAAACATGGGTCATAACTTCGTAGTATTACTGGCATATCGGCGATATATTCACCATCCATTCTTTTTAGAGTTGCATCAATGTTTCCTAAGGAAGGAGCTCTGATTTTATACCTTTCAGGTTTATCAGTTCCGTTTGCTATACCATAGTGAACATCTTCTCCTCTTGGAGCTTCACCACGTCCAAAGTACTCACCTGCTGGAATTTTTGGTCTTACTCTTGCTAATAATTCGCCTTTTGCGGTTTCAAGTTTATCTAAAATCTGATTACACATATGTAATGATTCTAATGTCTCGTCAAGTCTTACAAGAGTTGTTGCTAATATATCTCCTTCAGTGTAGTAAACAAGATTCCAATCTAGTTGGTCATATAATTCATATGGAGATGCCTTTCTTACATCAAAAGGCAATCCTGAAGCTCTACCAGTTGGACCATTTGGAGTTGTTTTCTTTGCATCATCTTTTGTTAAGACTCCAACGTCTTCTAAACGATTTCGAATTGATGCTTCCTCAACAAA
>DAOVRE010000208.1 GCA_030628305.1 Candidatus Heimdallarchaeota archaeon
AAGGTTCACTAAGTGAAGGGAACAAGCAATGACTAAACACACCAAATGTATTCGAACAAAACTACTACTACTGCTACTAGTGGGAGGTTGGTTTTTTCTTCCCTCTGCAAAGGTGGAAGAAATACAGAAAACGGGAGTAAATTCTCCTACATTAATTATTTCTCCCACATCATCTTACATACCTCATGAGCCTATTCTGATTCTTTCTGACAAGAATTTCACTGATTATGGCTTTCCAGGAATAGGTACAGCAGAAAACCCCTATAGAATCGAAGACTATTTTATCAATGTCACAGGAGAAAATCCTGCTATTGAGATCTATGACACCTCGAAACGGTTTATTATCCAAAACTGTTATCTGACGGCAAATGAGGAAGGAATGTATGCAAGAGGGATTGGGATTTATATTGAGAACACAACGGACAGCCAACCAATCATCAGAAATAATTTTTGTGTGGACTGTGATAGCTGGGGGATACGAATTAGGGAAACACATTTCGCCACAATCACAAACAACACTTGTATTAACAGTGGTGGAGATGGGATAAATGTTTACATGTCCGCTGGTCCAACAGTCACGGACAATATCTGTAGAAAAAATAAAGCAGAGGGAATAGCTATTATTGGAGCTAATAACGCGATACTTGAGAACAACGTCTGTGAAGAAAATGAACTTAGTGGAATCTATCTGGGATCAGTGTCCTTTCAAACCTGCTCAAGAAACAGATGTGAGAATAACAAGAGGAACGGGATGGATTTTGGACTGTGTTCTGGGATAATCACCGAGAATTATTGTGCAAAGAATAGTTTAGCTGGAATAGCGATTGGTGCTCATCTTACGCTTGTTAATAATACTTGCTATGGGAATAAGTATGGGATTTATAATATTGAGTCCTTTTATTCTTACACGCTTAACAACACTTGTGAAAATAACGACTATGGTATTTTCTTAACTGCGGGTTCATGGTATAACACTATATCTGGTAATACTGTTCTTAATAGTACTATAGACGGGATTTATATAGAACGGAGCAGAGAGTGTGAGATCACGTATAACAGACTAGAAGAAAATCATAGATAAGGGGTATATTTAGAAGAGCGAACCAATGACTCTCTTGTGGCTTACAACTCTTTCATCAACAACAACCCTACTGGACTTTCACAAGGGTATGATGATGGGTTTAGGAATATGTGGTACGATAAGGAAGCCAAGAGGGGAAATTACTGGAAAGATTATGAAGGAAAAGGATCATACAAGATTGCAGGTCAGGCAGAAGCAGTGGATAAATACCCTCTAACAGAACAATTGGAACGAGTTCATACTACGAGTCCGTATTGGGCATTGATGAGTCTGCTCGTCCTACCAGTTATTGTTATACCAGTCCTTCTTCTCTACAAAAAGAGGAAACTTTGATCGTAAAGGTATAAGAGTGGATTTAAAAGAAATTTCAAAATGCTCCAAACTAAAGAAACTTGTACTTTTGGGAAAGAATATTTGGATTTAATACTTCTTTTATTTGTCTAAATGTAATTCGCTAACAGAAATAAGGTTGCATGATATTAGTTTGAAGGATATAAGCAACAAAGAATGGAAAAAAATAAACGCGTGTCCTAAATTAACTTTGAAAAATATTTCAAGAGATAAAATAGAAGAATTAAAATTACGAATAGCAGATGTAACTGATAAGTAGAAGTTGAACAATCAAAAGAAGACAGCAATATAAAATAAAAAGAAGGGAAAGGAAAAAAGTTAAGCTTCTCTTCTTCGACCCCACTTCTTAAGGTCGTAGAATGGGAGTTTAACGACTTTAGCTTTAACTTGTTTATTACGAATTTGCACTAAAACTTCAGTTTCTGGTACAGCATATTTAATGCCAACATAAGCCATACCGATGCCTATGTTACCAATAACAGGAGAACGAACACCATTGACAAAATGACCAATTTTCTCTCCAGCAGTATTGAGGACATCATAATCAGCTCGAGGAATACCTTTCTCTAAAAGCTTGATACCAACATGCTTGATTTTCACACCTTCATTTTTGGCTTTTTGGAGAGCTTCTTAACCAAAGTAGAAAGGTTCTTTGAAATGATTACAGAACATTTTGAAGTCGTAACCGGTTTCAACAGGGTTAACATCTTCATGAATTCAAAGATTTTCGAGAGGGCAGCATATAAGAAGCTATAGAGAAAGGAGAGTATTGGAATGAAGTAGAGGAGTATTTAATCTACCAACTTTTAACAAAACTTTTCTCCTTGGGAAATTTTAAGATATGAGTGCAGAAATCTATTGCTGGAAGATGATGAATCATAGATGTTTTGTGGATGTCATTGTTTAAAATAAAAATGCAAAGTCGTTTTAAATAAAATGTTTTTTTGAATATAAAAAATGTTTCTGAAAATATTAAATAAATTTGGACAAATGGTTTATATACTTAGAAAACAAAGAATATTGATTCACATGGGAAAGAGAAAATTTTGTTTGAAGATAGTTGCAATTTCTGTTTTGGTAATATTAGCTTTTGGTACTTTTGTACCTACTATTACTGCTAAACAGCAAACTACAGAACATTATTTAAACACAAAAATCTTTAAAGATAGTTCTAAGGGATCCACTCTCATAACTATCTCTGCAAGAGACTTTTGTAAAAAAAATGAACAATATCATAAAGCTATAATCTTTTTTAAATCAGATGTTACAGTAGAAATCAAAGACATTCAGATATTAGATCATTACGAAAATCTAAACGGAATTTATGCTATAATTCCCCAAAGTCTGGGGGAATATCTTAAACATTCCTGGTTCACAGATTCTACCATCATTTTTGAGCAATCATTAAATAATGAATACTCATCTTTCTATTGTCCCCAAGATACACTTGATTGGGGAGTTGATGATATCGATGCTGAAAAAGTTTGGGGAGATGGAGAAAATGCAAAAAATGTTGAAACTGGTAATGTAGCTGGAAATGGGATTAAAGTCTGTCTCATTGATTCAGGAATAGATACAGATCATGATGACCTTTCAAGTAACTATAAGGGTGGAATAGATTATGTTGATGGAGGTTATCCTGAGGATACATACGGACATGGAACTGCTTGTGCAGGAATTTTATCAGCAATAGATAATCAATGGGGAATAATAGGTGTAGCTCCAAAGATTGATTTATATGTTGTCAGAAATAGTGATACTATGTCCCCTAATTATGATAATGCAGTAGCTGGAATTTATTGGGCTATTGATAATGGAATGGATATCATTTCAATGAGTTTTGGGTGGACATCACCATACGGACTTCCAGATTATGAGTATCAATACTTAAGAGCAGCTTGTGAAGAAGCATATAGAAGCGGGATCATTATAGTTGCAGCAGCTGGAAATGCATTCGCAAGAAGTCCTGCATACAATCTTCTTGCAAAGCCTGCAGCATTTACAAGTGTTATTGGAGTAGGTTCTGTGATGCAATATAACGGCGAATATATTAGATGGTTTGATTCTTACAAAGGACTAGAAAGTCACTACGATGGGACACCCGATCCTTTTGACTATTTAGATCTTGTTGCTCCAGGAGGAACAGATGATATCTATACAACAGCGCTAGGAAATAGTCATACTAATGAATTTGGTGGCACTTCCGCTGCAGCTGCACATGTAGCAGGAGTGTGTGCTCTAATCCTTGAGAATGCAGCAAAAAATAATCAAAATTTAAGTCCGGGTGATGTAAGACATATTTTACAATACTCTGCGAAAAGAGATTGTTTTGGAGATGCTCGCTATGTTACAGGAAATGGAGATGAGAACGGTTATTTAGCGAAATATCATGGTTTTGGAATGGTTAATGCGTATGATGCTATTGATTATTCCTTTGACTATACTCCTATCGATTCTGATGGAGATGGATTATCAGATGGAGAAGAAAAAGTGTATAAACTAGATAAAAACAATCCTGATTCTGATGGTGATACTATGCCTGACGGGTGGGAATTTGCTCAGTTTGCTCGAGGATGTTACCTTGATCCTTGTACAATTGATGCTAATGAAGACCCTGATGAAGATGGATTAATTAATCTCGAAGAGTATCAAGGAGGAACTAATCCTGTGAATAGTGATACAGACAACGATGGATTAATG
>DAOVRE010000085.1 GCA_030628305.1 Candidatus Heimdallarchaeota archaeon
AATATTTTTCAGATTATTCTCTTGTGCCCCCACAACTCTTATTGATTCTTTAGCCACCTTCAGCACCCAAAATATGTGTTAGAGCTTATATCTCAAGCACTCGATTTCACTATATAAATGTGAAGTTTCATTGAAAAAATAACTACTAGAAAGAAGAAAGAATTAAATGTATTTTTGAACTTATTTTCCATATATTTCGTCAAATTCTTCTTCTAGAATATCCATAACAAGGTCATTTCTGTATTTGCCTATAATAAATGATGCTTCTCTTCTTACTCCTACTTTCTTGAAACCTAACTTCTCATAAACACGAACAGCATTGGCAGTAAATTCGTAAACATGTAGCTCTACTCTATGAAGATTCAGAACGTTGAATCCAATCTTCAGAATGCATCTTGTGGCATCTGTACCATATCCTTTGTTCTGATTTTCAGGATTATGGATGGATACGCTTAACGATGCTCCTCTATTAATCATATTTATTCTGTTCAGAGCTACTGTACCCAAGAATTCTTCAGATTCTTTGTGAACAATTGCAAATGTGAAAGCTTTCCCTTTGCTTGCCTGTTCATCGACTTTCTTGATCCAATCCTCCCTCTCTTTGCTTGATGAAAGAACATATTTCCCTAAACTAACCCTTGTTTCATAAGAATTCCAGTGTTCCATAATATCAGATAAGTCACTCATTTCTACTGCTCTAAGTTTAACTTTATCTCCAAAGAATGGTGAGGGTATATCATAAATAGAGGTCATATGTATTCAACAAAATTGAGCTTAATATTGATTTCTCTTAGTAATAAACAAAATTCAATTTCAGTTTCTTTGTGATTTGTTAACCTTTTATGAATTCTCAAGAGGAACTTAGACTAGCTTTCGAAGAGTATAGAAATGGAACTTTCATCAAGCATGATTGAATTATTTCTATCTCTTAAACTTTTTAAAGAAGCATACTAAAAGAATCTTTATGTCTATAGTAGAATCAGAAACTAAATTCGAAGTTTCATCCTATCGTTGGGTAGTACTTATCTTTTTCATGTTAATGGCGATAATGACTCAAATAGTATGGATAACATTTGCTCCTATTACAGATGAATCTGCAAGTTATTTCTCAATTGGTGGAGGTAATATAGGGTCAATTCACATACTATTCTTGTCAATGGTGTTCATGATTGTATATCTTCCAGTTAACTACTTCTCAATCAAAGGAATAGAAAAATATGGGCTTAAGTGGGGAACCGGTATAGGAGTAATCCTCACAGGAGTTTTTGCTATATTAAGAGCTGTCGTCCCAAATTACTGGGCAGTTCTTGCATTTCAAATTGGATGTGCAGTAGGGCAGCCTTTTGTTCTCAATTCCTTCACAAAACTTGCTATAAATTGGTTTCCAGAGAAAGAGAAAGCTCTAGCAGCTAGTCTAGGGACAATGGGTGTTCTTCTAGGTGTTGCTCTTGGAATGTTTTTACCTGTAATATTTATGGATGCAGGTACAGGCATTGGTACATTACTATACATCTATGGAGGTGCAACATTATTGTGTATGGTTCTTTATTTGATATTTGTAAAAGACAAACCTGATAGCCCACCAAACGCTTATAGTGAAAAACCTATGGAATTAGGGATAAGAGGAACTCGAGATCTTTTCCGGAAAGATTTTCTGCTCTTGTTTATACTTGTACTACTTGGTGCGGGTGTCTTTAATGCTCTAAGCACTGGAATTGACCTTTTATTTGCTAATATGACTCATGATTATGGGTTAGGTGAAGACGCTATAGGTATTCTTGGAGGCGTTATGATAGTGGGTGGAATTGGAGGAGCAGTAATTCTTTCCACTTTGTCAGATAAGTTCAGGAAAAGAAAAATTTTCTTAATACTAGCAGTAGGTACAAGTACAGTTTTTGCAATATTATTCTATTTCATTAAGGATTTCAGAGCATTATTGGTTATAGCATTCTTCTTTGGTTTCATGCTGATATCAGCTTTACCAATAGGTTTTACTTTTGCTACCGAAATGACTTATCCTGTACCAGAAGAAACTTCAAATGGCTGGCTCATGTGGAGTGGACAATTCAGTGGGATTTTGTTGATTGCATTAGTGATGTTTATCCCTCCAGCTGCAATCCAATACAACTTTATCATCTACGCTGTGTTATTTGCAATTGCCACAGTATTAGCATTCTTCTTGAAAGATTTGAAGGATTATGAATTGAAAAAAGAGTAAAAGATTAGGGAATAAATTTCCCCCTTCTCATTTTTTTTAGCTAAAAAGAAAGGAACATGTTAATTTTTCTCATCTATTTTGGTCAAATTACATTTTTGATCCACAACTTGTGCAAAAACTTCCTTCCATTGAAGCACCACAGTTAGAACAAACTTTTGCGCTTACAGCAGGTTGAGCAGGTGCATAAGATTGTTGATCCATAGGCTGTGCTGGCGCATAAGGCTGATATACACCTGGTTGTGCTGCTGCTGGCATCATAGTAGCTTTTTTCTTCTTTTTTGAACTTACAACCCCACCAATGATTGCTATAACTACTATAACACCTATTACGATTCCAATGATTAAACCAATACTCACGCCTGGAAACTTAACTTTGTATGTTAGTGAGGTTGATTCAATAACTGCATCGAAATTCCAGAAAACAATATACCATACGTCATCCGATTTAGCTTTGAAAGTTCCGTAGTCAGCAATATAATTACCATCTGATAAGAAATAAGCGTAAGCAGACATATCCCCATTATCAAATTTATTAAAATTGTATTCATCCATTGCCATTACTATAATGCCAACATATGAATTTGATCCACTAAAAGACCATTCAATTTCTGCATTTTCCTTTACTTTTTTTCCTTCGTAAACATATTGATTAAAAAAATAAATACTCTGATCCTGCTTGGCTTAACGAAGATAAAAATGCGAAGTTGAGCATACAAGTAATAACAAATACTAATATCATCTTTTTTTGTTTCATATCTTTCACCTTTTCACTAGAAATCTTGTTCTAGACGTTGTTTCAGATTGTTAGTGTTGTCTATTAATATCATTTTATTTTACTAAGAGCTCTATGATTAAAATTGACATTAAAAAATGTTGTTGTTTATTTTTACTACTAATCCATTTTCTTTTTCGTACTGAACAAAATTCCTCTAATAATCATATTCCTAGACCTATGAACACAGCTTGTTTTTCTTTTTAAGAAATCTCTTTCTGATAACCAGAAGCATTAATATTGAACATTGAAGAAGAACTGATACTAAGGTAAAACCCTCTGTTTTACCCACATCAGGCGGATATTTTGATACTGTCAAATTCACACATTGGCTGTTAAGATGTGAGATTTCATCCTGAATTACAAATGTTACATTGTAATTCCCATCTTCCAGTAATCCAAGATTTATGCTTTTTTCTGTAGGTTGCCAATATCTTTCAAAATTCACAGAGTTAGTTTCAATTTCTATCCCTTCAAAAAATATTGAATATAATCCTGATTGTTCATATTTATTACGATAATTGTAGAATGCTTCCCAATTAACAATAGCTTCTTCTCCTGATTTAATCCAGTAAGTTTCATTAACTTGAAGAATAGGTGCAAAATCAATCCTTTCCATTCTATACACTCCATGAGCTATATCACCATTCTTTGGATACTTCATCTCCCAGACGATGTCTCCTTCATTCGACACCTCAACCAATCGAGCCCCAATCGAAGTTGATCCACTATGATCTAAAGTACCAAAAGTTCCTAATCTATTGCCATTTGGTAATAAATCTGCATCTCCCCACCAAGCTGAATGATACTCATCAGAAGACACCCATTGCCAGATAATTGTCGCTTCCTTAGAAATTTCATCTATCTGAATCTCAATTATTCTAGATTCTCTGTTTTGAGCATCTTCTTGGTTGTGTTGGTCGTTATCGAAGTAGATAAATGTGTCATCATTTATTTTTTCTAAAGCATGTCCATGGTAAAAGAGGCTTTCTTTTAGATTTCCTTCTATATCGTATAATTCGAAATCACCATATTCTCCTAAAGACCAAAGCAGTTCCCCTGTTTCGTGATCGATTTTATAGAAAGTGTTGGTATTTCTGCAATTAACATATATTACATCTTCAACATCATCAAAAATGATTGAATTTGCATGTGTAATATCCGCCGTTCCTTCATATTCTGTGTCTTGGAAGGGGCACCATTGCTCAAAAGGCACAAACTCACTCATATTTACACTCCATATCATCTCTCCCTCTGGAGTGAATTCCTCAATTCTATCATAAACATAGTCTAAACCATCATGAAATACTAAGTATTGATTAAGCGTGAAATAGGTTTTATCAATGGGGTTCCATTCATATTCATGATGTCCCTTAAAGTGCAGTTGTTCTTCGACATCAGTTTCAATATTCCACAAAAGAGCTCCCTCATAGTTACCATAAAGTAAAGTGGTAGAATTAATAAATTCAACGCCTAGGAAAGCGTCTGTTCCCACATTTTTTTCAATTATTATCTCGCCTTCCATATCTACTATGAATAGAGTTTTGTCTAAAGTTGTATAGTCACTAATATTTCTTCTTTCAAGAATGAATAAATTGTATCCATCAAAATATCCCTCTGAACTCTCAATGATAGGGTCTCCTAAAAGATATCTTACCTGGGATTGAGGTTCTTTTGTGATTAATGTGAAGTTTGCTAAAAGAAATAATATTGATATTAAGATGATTTTTCTCTTCATATGGAAGGTCATAAAGAAATATAGACTTACCCTTTTTTAATTCTTATTCTCCAAAATTCTGTTGCTTGTTCACAAAACTAAAGAATGCTATCAAATATTGGCGCACATGGCCATTCATTATACATCTATAATGCCCCATGGTTTTAATTTGATCTCTGAAATCTATCCTGATATGGGTGACGAATGGGAGAGACTCTCACAAGCTATGGTAAAATCTTCTCTAGAAATTTGCAATGTTGATCCTGATGTAATTGTTATTGCATCCCCCCATAATCTTAGAATAGTAGAACATATAGGTATAATAACATCAGAATGGTGTGAGGGAACCTGGTGGAATAATGACAAATCAAAAAGTGTTACAGTAACAAGTGCATGTGACCGATCATTTGGTTCAGCTATTTACATGAAAGCTAAAGAGAATAATTTGCCTGTAGTAGCTGTAAATTATGGTGCTGCGGGTGGTGAGTATTCCACTCATAAAATGGATTGGGGTACTTTGATACCTCTTTGGTTTATACAGGAAGCTTACAAAGCAAATAACAAGTCTCCTCCTCTGATAGTTCTTATTACTCCTTCAAGAGAAATCCCTTGGACTGATTTAATTCATTTTGGTGAGATAATCTCACAAGTCAGTGATGAATATGAAAAGGAAGTTGTTTTTATAGCTAGTGCTGATCATGCTCATGCTCATGATGAAAATGGTCCTTATGGTTATGATCCTGCTGCAAAGGAATTTGACAGTTTAATGGCTAAATGGATAAAAACGAATGAAATTAACAATCTTGTAGGTCTCTCAAAAGATTTTATTGAGAGTGCTAAACCTGATAGCGTTTGGCAGATGTTAATCCTCTTAGGCATTATACGAAGTAAGGATTTAAAGAACAAAGATTGCATCTATGAGTGTCCTAGTTATTATGGGATGATTGTAGCTTCTTTTCAGTAGTCTTCTTTGTTTCGTCACAAAATACTTTTTTTTATCATTTAGGATTGTATTTAGTTTAAATAAGTGATATCTAAATTTGTAAAATCAACAACCATTTTATTAGGTTTTTTTCATATTGATTCAACACTACAAATTTAATTTGTAGTTTGTTGTCACAATTGGTGACAATCTTTAAAATAATGTGCGCATCTTCTCTTAACCAGTTAAAATAATTGTTTTGCAATTATTTTGAAGCATAAATCATGCTATTGTAATAGATTACTGGAGAAAAGAAGCGTGTCAACTCATAACCAAGCATATGGTAAATTAGAAGAAGAAATCATTTGTAGACTGTCAAAAGACACAGAATTTATTTATCAAGGGGAGAGCTATAAAACTATAATCTGTACAAAACCAAGAACACAAGGGCGCGGTGGAGAACCCAAAACTGATGTTTTCATTCGTGCAATAAATCTTTCATCAGAAAATATAAAGGATTTTAGAATATCAGTGAAAATGGATTTAGAAAACGTTTTTGTTGAAAATAAAATAACCAAAGATAGATTTAATGAGATATTTAGTTCACAAACACAATCGCTCATAAAGAAATCTTTCACTAATAAAATTATAAAATCTACTGAAATAGTAATTGATAAATCAGAAAAGAAGTTTCTCCTCGGTTGGAAATGTGAAATTCTCGTGAATGATACTAGACTGAAAAGAATTAGAATTCCTACTACACCTGAAGAAGCACTCGAGATTTACTCTGGTCAGAAACGACCTGAACGATTTAGAGACGCTATTATTCTTGGAGAGATTGTGAAAAATTCTGGTATCGCTGAATTCATTCTATCTTTGAAGGAAGAAGACTTGGATGATGATGCGTTTATGACAAAACTTGTGCCTATCCGGGACTATGTTAAAAAAGCGGATAATCGTATTTTTGATATAGTCTTGACTGCCT
>DAOVRE010000135.1 GCA_030628305.1 Candidatus Heimdallarchaeota archaeon
AGAATTTTATACCTTCTTCAATTATAGATCCACAATTTTGACAGAAATACTTAGTTGACATATTATCACTATTGTAATAGGCTACTGTTAATGTATTTATAAGTTTGCAAATATAGCGCAAGAGAGAAAGTATTAAAAACGCAATAATCGTTTTTTCTACAGATTACTGCATCTGTAGTCTAGTGGTAGGACTGTAGCTTCCCAAGCTACAAACCCGGGTTCGAATCCCGGCAGTTGCACCATTTTTATTTCAATATTTAACACTAAACACCACAAAAATATTATTTTACCAAACTTGACACAAAGCATTAATTTTTAAACTTTAACGCTTATATTTGATTGATTAAGAAGGTTAAATTATGGCTCGATGTCCAGATTGCGGTGGGGAAGTCAAATATAAAGCTCCTTTCATGGTTTGTTTAGATTGTGGTTTATCTTTTAAAAGAGGAGAATATGACAAAGTAAGGTCTACTATACGTTCCGAATTCAAAACTGAGATGGGTGAATCTGACGAAGAAACAGATCGCAAGGAACGTCAAAGAAAAAGAGATTATCACGACTGGTTAATGAAGAAGGAGGAGTAAGAATTTGGTTATTATAGCTCAACATCTCAAATGTGATTTTCGAAATCGTTGCGCTTCATGTAGCAAATATCTATGGCCTCCAAAACAACAAAGTCGGTATTTTTATTGTCCTGAATGTAAATCAGACATACTATGCGATCGAGGGTTAATTCAGAATTTTTCAACTGACAGAGATGGAATAATACAAAAGAAGAATCTATGCATGAAATGTAATTCTGAGATAGTTGAAAAAATGTGGCCAGAAGATACTTTAGAAATTTAAAAAAAAAGAGTTTTACTCTATGATTACATAGAGTCCAGGGTCATCCATAATGTATATTTGACCATCGGGATTAGCATTCATATATTCTTCAACTTGTCGCTTGATTGCTTCAGCTGGAGATTCATCTGGTTTTTTAATAGCCACAACTTTGTAAGTGTTAGATAATGTTTCTGGATCCCAATCAGCAACAAATTTGAGATTATCTTTGCCGATTGTTTTCATGATTCTTAATGTATCTACTGGTTTTTGATTACCAATTTTGAATGTATCTTCAGTACAATAGTTATCTAAGACATACTCTAAAGCTTCTTGAATAGTAAATTCTTTGGCTTCTTGCATTACTTTTTCGTAATTGGGATTTCCAATACCATAAGTTAAAGGTGCAACAGCGATAATAATGCCTTTTCCATCTTGTCTCACTGCATTCCATGCAGCATGAATTCCCTTTCCTGCTTGGTAAAGATTAATTCCCCAACTTTGCATTGCACTGATAACAATGTCTCCAGCTTTTGGAAGTCTTACAGTTCTCATTTCAACAATGTGTTTAGTTGCTTCATCGTGAAGTGCTACTAGATCACCTGCATTGATGTAAACTATTTTTCCTTCAGTAACTATTGTATCTACACCGAATATTGTAATCTGCTTCTTTAGAATGGTAACCATGTTTTTAATGTCTGATATGACAGGATTACCCTTAGTGTTACCGAGTCTGCATTCTGGCACAAACCCTAGATCTACATCAAACATTTTAGGATGATTAATTCTTACTGTCTCGCTACTAGCAATACCAGGGCATATTTCTTTAATGGTCCCAGCACAACCAGCAAAATAATGAAGTTCAGTGTCAGTAATTGGAATTAGTATGGCTGCTTCAAAAGCTAGTTTGTTGAATCCCATTGGTGTTCCAGCATCGCTTTCACCTATCATCTTAACATCATTTTTGCAATCATGAGGTATAATTTGGGATTTATATTCTGCATAAACCTTTTCGCCAACTATTTTGTTAAATTCGTCTTCTTTTGGAAATCTGTGAGTACCAGTTGCAATTAACACTCGGATATCTTCTTTTTTCACACCCAAAGATAGAACCTTTTCTATTAGAAGTGGTAGAACTATTCTTGTGTGTATGTTAGGTCTAGTTTGATCATCAACCGCAAAAACTATTGGTTTTCCAACTTCGTATTTCTGTTTTAGAAGTTCAGCAAAAGGAATAACGTATCCAATTGGATTATTCAAAACGTTCTCTAGAGCTTCTTCAATACTACCTTCATACATTGGTTTTTTTGAGAAATCTGGTGGATTAAGAAACTTTGTTTGATCCGCATATTTCTTAGGAATAAATTCTGTGATATATTCTGAGCCATAAGAAATAGGTGTATCCATATATTCGCTCATAGGCTAAACCCTTTAGATTAATTTATAAAAGCTGTTATCTGTCAATAAAGACACACGTTAAGTCAACTATATCAATTACTTTTTAATCATACAGAATGGCAGAATGTCATGGCTACTGCAGAAATAGCTTTGCAACCTGGACGAGAAACTAATATTAAAGCAGTGTTCTTTTTGTCCTTAATCTGGGGTCTCTGCAGTGGATTTTATAATGTAATTTTACAACCATTTATTGTTGACTTTGTGGATTCTGAATTTATTTTTGGAGTAATCATGACAGTTGCATTGTTTGCACAAATCTTACCAATGATTCTAGTTGGGAAAGTCAGTGATCGAATTGGAAGAAAAAGAGTGCACATGGTTGGATTCTTTCTTTATGTTCCTGCTATGATTCTGTTTGCCTTATCAGGGCAATTTGATATGGCTAACCCTTTATTCTTAATAGTATCAGCTCTGCTTCTTGTGAATATTGGATTCGGTGCAATGGATCCAGCTTTTACGGCATTAGTGGCGGAAAGCAGTCAAGAGAATAAAAGAGCATCAACTTTTTCAATACTTGGGTTAGGAGTATATGCAAGCGCGTTAATCGGTCCAATTGTCATTAGGCTTCTCGCCGGAAGTGTTCCATTACATTACTATTTTTATGGTTTAATTGGAGGATATACAATTTATTTCCTGTTTCAACTATTTCAACTGAGAGAATCACTTTCTTTGTCAGATTTCACTGCCAACTTTGGAAAACAATTTATTCAATCATCGAAAGCCTTGGTGCATATTACTGTGCAATTCTTCGTATCCATCACCCATTTCATAGTTATGCCATTCCTATTATTTTTCCGAAAGTCTAGTGAAGAAAAATTAACTAATCAATTTCTTAGAAATGTTGAAAGAGAGATGAGTCTTTTTGAAGACATATTCAAAACCAAAGGTGTAAAATATGCTATTGGATACTTCATTTTTGATTCTTTCGTATATGGATTGAGCTTAAACATTTACAATGGAGCAGTAAAGTACGTCTATGCATATACAGAATCTCAAATAGCAACAATGCAACTGGTTCTGAGTCTTAGCACAATCATCTTCTTCATTCCTTTAACGAAGATTTCTGACAAATTTAAAAGAAAGGAGATGTTAGTAATGAGCCAATTGGCAGGATCATTGTTTTTTACAACAAATATTATAGCACACTTTACGCTACCTGAATATAGACTTTACGTAATTCTCATAGGCTGGGCAGGATTAGGTGTAAGTATAGCTTTTTGGGTTCCAAGTGTATTATCTATTCTCTCCGATTTTGATAAAAAGAGAAGAGCTGAGGTTTATGGTATGGTGACAGGTATCAAAAGCCTAGGTTGGTTACCAACAGGTATTATTGCGGGATTTATCATTGAAAAAACGATTGATACAATGGGTCTGTTAGGTCCCTTTCTAATAAGTATGGTTCTATTTCCTATTACGTTATTCCTATCGATGAGATTTCCTGAAAATGATAAAAGAAAAAACAGCGAAAATGACGATAGTATAAAAAAGGCTGATGAAGAAATTCAGCACAACTAGAATGGTCTTTTAATCAAATCCTTCATTATCTCTTCTGCTATTTCCTGAGAAACCCAATCAAGCATGTCAAATATCTCTTGTTCGGATCTATCATTGTAATAAAAGTAAGCTACTAACCAGAAATCACTTTCACTTTTGCTTAATTGCTTCAAATACCAGCCTTCCTTCAGTTCTAATACATTTATATTTCTGTTTTCAAGTCTTTGTTTCTCTTTGACAGAAAGAGTTGATCTAACAAGAATCTCACTATCAATGGAAAATGCTGTTAATAGTTCAGAGAAAAGAAGTATGCTATCTTTTTCAACAAGATTGGCTTTGGATGTTATACTGTAAACTTTTCCTTGATCTATATCACCTACAAACAGATCAGCAATATACAGTTTTCCTTCTTCTTCCAATTTAGTTAGTTTATGTTTCACTGTTTCTAAAAAACCAGCATGTATTTTCTCTTCTGGAAAAGTTTGGGTAAATTTCGCTATCTCTAATACTTCTACCAATATTTCCTCTGGTGGGGAATAATACTCAAACGAGATATGAGGTGATAGGATATTGAAAATAGCTTGACCCCTTTTCTCGATATACGCTGTATTTTCATACAAATCAGCAAAAAATACGAATCTTAATGGATTCCCTTCCCCTAAAGGCGAATAAAGATATATTTTGATATCTTCAAGTGCAGCATTCACCAGCCCTCGTCTACTTTCAGTGCATTCTATCACAAAATTGTTCAATGCACAAATCATTGGCCATATAAGTTCCTCACTCATTTTTACTGTGTTATCTGTGTAAATCGTACGACCTAATCCAGTCTCAATATCCATAAATGCTATTTGATGAATCATTAAAGTAAATAACTTTTTATTCTACATAAAAATATCTGTTGTAGAAGAATGTAATTAACCCAAGGTTATTTATTTGTAGTATTCTTAACATCCACAAACGATGATATTATGGAAACTGAAACCTCAGCTGGAATAGTTTTGTACAATTCAGGTTATTATCTCTTACTCAATTATGGACATAGCAGAGTAACAGAGAACAGGTGGGGATTAACAAAAGGTAGAATTGAAGGGAAAGAAACTGTGTTTCAAGCCGCTTTAAGAGAAGCTTTTGAGGAGACAGGAATAAACGACATCTCTATCCTAGAAGAATTTAAACATAAAATCACATATTATTTTGCTAGAGGTTCTCACAAAATTAAAAAGACGGTTATTTATCTTGTTGGTATAGCTAATACAACTGATGTTCAAATTTCCAAAGAACATATAGGATTCAAATGGGCAACTTATGAGAAAGCTCTTGAAATGTTAACTTTTGAAAATACAAGAAAAGTTATAAGAGCCGCAGAAAGATATCTCAAAGAAAACGAATTAATTAAACAACCAAAAGGGGAATTCTAATTGGTCTTAACAGACAAGGATTTTGCAACAAAAAAACCCATCGTAAAAAAGCCTAGAACACTTAATCCTTTAGGAGCTGTTCTAATTGGTTTATCTATGGGAGGAGGACAGGCATTAATTTACAAATCATTTATTGATACAACTATCAATGTTGGATTTTCAGTTCTAGGTATTTTTTTATTATTACTAGCAACAACCTTTCTCC
>DAOVRE010000073.1 GCA_030628305.1 Candidatus Heimdallarchaeota archaeon
AAACAGTTCCACCTAATTTCTGATTTTTATGTCGGTATTAAAAATATTTCTTTACCACTTTGTTTTAAAATTTCCTTTTTTCCTCACTTGCTGCTCTTTTTTAGCTAAAAAACTATAAATTTCACCCTACAACCAGGATAGTGTAGTTCCCAAGAAACCCGAATGTGAAACTACTCAAGGTTTTTCATTTTCTGTATTTTACCCCGCTTTGTTTTAATGTCGGCATTTAAAATTTTTTTTCTTGTCATTTTACTTTATGATTTCTTCTTCTCTTTCCTCGTTGCTCTTTTTAGCCAATCAACTAAAGATTTTTAAGATGTGCATTTGGAAAAATAGTAGTTGAATTCAACTTGTTTTGGTGAGAAGTAGTGACACATGGCTCTGGGGAAACAGAAAATTTAGAAATAGTTAACAAAAAGGTTGTTATTGGTCCTGATCGTTTAACAAGATTTGAACGTGCTAGAATCGTTGGCGCAAGAGCTTTACAATTAAGTATGGGAGCACCTGTTTTGCTACCTCTTGAAGATTTTGACAATAAATCTCCTTTAATTATTGCCGAAATGGAGTTACGAGCTAAAGTCTTACCATTAAGCATTAGAAGAACCCAACCTAATAAAACTTATCAAATTATAGCATTACAAAGATTGAGAGATATACAAGCTCTAAGAGAGATTTAACAAAAGTGTATTTAATACTCCCAAAAAGAAACAAATAAAAATAGCAACCAAAGCACTAAAGTGAGTGACAAAAATGGTCAAAATTCCTGAAACAATGTTCAAATACTGCCCAAAATGCGGCAAACATGTCAAGATGAAAGTGAAACAAGAGAAATCTGCTAGAAGAGCAGGTGGATTTACTGCGATGGCTAGACGAGAGAAAAGGAAAAGACGAGGTTACGGGAATAAAGGAAGGTTTAGTAAGCGTCCAGTCACTCAGACCAAAATGGCTTCTAAAACATCTAAAAAGGTTGATTTAAGATTATCTTGCCCTGATTGTGGTAAAAAATGGGTACTTTCTTATCCAAGAACCAAAAGAGTAGAACTCATCAAATAAACGAATTTTTCATTCTTTTCTTACTATTATTTTTCACTTTGTTTTTCATTCCATACAAAATATTTTATATACTTCACAAGTCTGGCTTTCATAATGAGCATGCTTTATGAATTTGAAGGAAAACTATTATTCAAAGATAGTAAAATTCCGATCCCTCGCATTAAGATTTATACGGATACCGAAAGTATAAAGCAATTTGCAGAAGAGATTGGTCGCGACACAATGATGGCTAAAGGTCAAGCGCTAGCCGGAGGAAGAGGAAAAGCAGGATTGATCAAGAAAGTAACAATAGATACTGCTGAGGAATATATCAAGAGCATAATTGGTAGAGAACACAAAGGAAAACCAGTTGCAGCAGTAATGTTAGAAGAACTAGTTGAAATCACTAAAGAATATTATTTAGCTTTGATGTTAGATAATAAATCAGGTTCATACCTCATGCTTGCCAGTACTATGGGAGGTGTAGATATTGAGGATGTTGCTGATAACCATCCTAGTGAAATACATCGCACATTGCTTCCCATCAACATTGATCCCCAGACCTATCATTTTATGGAACTAGGTAAAAAGATGGGCTTTAAAGCTAAAACGTTGACACGATTTGCAAGTATTTGTGTCAAGATGTTCTTGATGGCAATAAAACATGATTTGACACTAATAGAAATAAACCCACTTGTTATTACTCCTGATGATAAATTAATCGCAGCTGATTCTAAAGTAGTAATTGATGGAAATGCTTACTTCAGGCAACCAGCTATAGCAGCATTGCAATCCCAAAGAGATCAACATACTGAATTGGAATACGAAGCTACTCTAGCTGGAATTAGTTACGTCCAACTTGATGGCGACATAGGTATTATTGCGGGAGGTGCAGGATTATCAATGACAACTTGTGATTTGTTAGAATTTTATGGTAGTTCTCCTGCAAACTTTCTAGATGTTGGCGGTGGCGCCAATGATGAGAAAGTCTACAAAGCTCTTGAGCTTCTATCAAAAATGGATATTAAAGGGATATATGTGAACTTCTTCGCAGGTATCACTCGATGCGATGATGTTGCCAATGGAATAATTAGTGCAAATAAGAAACTAAACATCAATGTTCCTTTGGTTATTCGAATGATTGGAACAAAAGATGTCGAAGGCATAAAAATCTTAGAAGAAAACGAAATACATGCTTACACTAAAATGGAGCCATCGGTTCAGAAAATTGTTGAGCTTGTTAAAGGAGGAAATTAAGATGGCTGTATTAATAGATAAATCTACTAAAGTAATTGTACAAGGAATGACTGGAAAACAAGGTAGTTTCCATGCAAAATCAATGATCGAATACGGCACACAAGTTGTAGCTGGAGTAACACCAGGTAAAGGAGGACAAGAGGTTTTAGGTGTTCCAATATATGATACAATGAAAGAAGCTGTAGAAGCAACACAAGCAACGGCTTCTGTGGTTTTCATTCCTGCCCCCTTTGTTTATTCTGCTGCTCTTGAAGCAATTGATTCAGGTGTTGAACTTCTAACCATTATAACTGAAGGAGTACCTGTAAGAGACACAGCAAGAATCAGAAAAAGGGTTTATGAACTAAATATAACCTTAGTTGGTCCAAATTGTCCAGGTCTTATAACTCCGGGTGAAGCAAAAATTGGTATCATTCCAGGTGCTATTTGTTCTAAAGGAAATGTTGGGATTGTAAGCCGAAGTGGAACTCTTACTTATGAAATCATACAAAATCTCACATTGAGTGGCTATGGTCAATCCACATGTATTGGTCTTGGCGGAGATCCTGTTAGAGGTATAGATTTCAAGGAAAGTCTTAGATTATTCGAGCAAGATCCTGAAACAAAACATATCGTTCTAGTTGGAGAGATTGGTGGAACAGGTGAACAAGAAGCTGCTCAACTTGTAAAAGAAGAAATTTCAAAACCTGTTTATGGTTTTATCGCAGGAAATGGTACATGGGTTAAGCCAGGAAAGCAGATGGGACACGCTGGAGCAATTGTCCATGGTAAATCAGGAACTGCTCAAGAAAAACTTCGCATTTTGAATGAAGCAGGAATCTTAACTGCTAATACACCAAGCGAAATTCCAAACATAATCAAAGAAAGTATGTGATGATATCACATTTTTTTTCTTCTTTTATTTTATTGTGTTATTCAGTAGACTTGAGAAGCATTGAATACCCCTTCATATTCACCTGGAATATCTGAACCAAATCTATAATAGATTGTATAGGTTATTTTGATTGTTAAGAGTAAAGAGCTATTGTACTCATCTACATTGAATACCAACGTGCTTCCTATTTGGAGATCACCTTCTTTCTGGTAGAACGAATACCAATGCATGTATCCTATTATTTCTCCATCTTGAATACCATAAATATCAAATGATTTCAATATTGCAGCATATGACCCATCATGTTTGAAATGAACTGTCATGGATAGGTATACAATTCCTTCCCCTAAGAGATTATAGCGTAATCCTTTAGGATCAACATCGTCGATACCAGTTTCTATCCCAGGGCTTGTGATAATTGCATCTAAAATAGGGACAGCGATTATGAGAAGGATAATTATGGAAGTATAAATTATCAATTTTATTCTTTTCTTTTTAACTGTAAATAATTCAATAAAACTTTTCTTTGTTTTTGTCCACCAATCTATCATCTTTTCCTTAACTATTGTTTGTAATGATTTCTTTGGAGGAGGATTTTTATCATTTCCACCATCTTTAATATCGGTGGATTCTGCTTGTTCTTCAGCTGATTCAGTCTTACCCTCTTTTACTTCATCATCTTCATCTTCTTTCTTCTTATCGGGAACAAAGATTAGATAAAGAGCAACAGCTACTAATGCTCCAATAAGGACATATCTGAAAATAGGTGAATCAGATAACCATAATCTAAGATAGCCTACTTTTGGTATTAAAAATACTGTTTTTCCCACAACATTTTCATAAGGAATTAATGAAGTTGTCGAGTTGAATTGATCTATATCCTGATTTGAATCTTTATTGTCTCCACTTACTCTATAATAATATTTATCGCTTCCATCATCATCTATTACGGTAATATTCACAACACGGTGGATAATCAATATTCCTGTACTAAAAGCATTTTCTGATTCATAAACAATTACATCTCCAAGTTCTATATTTTCTGGAGCAGATTTGTGAATCAGAAACATATCTCCTTGATCATAAACAGGACACATTGAAGAATGAGGACATGGTCCATTTTCAATCACTACTAACGAGATACCAAAAATACCCCCAAACATCATTTTAACAAAGAAAAATAAAACCAATGCTAAAACAACCATGGTAATAGTTTCTTTAACGTTAATTTTCTTCTTGATTTTAGCTAAAGTAGAAGACATCGGTTGAAAGTAGAGGAAGATATTCTAAAATATTTCTATTCAAATTGTAGAGTTGTTTTTGTAAGATTTCTCAGGATAATCAAATTTATATTGCATTTTCACTTAATATTGTTAATGAAACCTCAATCAAGATTAGCGAAAGTAACCGAGATCAACGTGAAATCTAAAATCAAAGCTAAAAAAGTAACTGTTATCGAAATTAAAGGCATATTAGGTGACACAGGATGGTATTTCGCTGAAGAAAGAGTGTCAATAGATAAAAACACTAATGTTCTTTCAATCAGTTTAGGTATCTTCAGAAAACCAGGAATGGCAGGAATGGATGTTATAACTGACTTCGTAAAGGAAATCAATCTGACATTTCCACATAAGGGAAGTTGGAAAATCCAGTGTAATAAACAAAAAATAGATGTTAAAGTAAGATAAAATACCCACAAATTTCATACAACAGAAACAGTTGATACAAACGTTTAATAGTTGTTACGATTTTTGCCGGAATATGGAACGTGATAAACCTCTAATGGAATTATCATTAGAATATCTGAAAAACTTCGGCACACTGACACATGATTTGTCATTAATAGAGGGACCACCTAAACATGCTATTGAATTTCTAATCATCATCAAAGAACTTCTGGTTGGTGTGTGGATACTTGATTGGAAAAGAAGTGTTGGGACAGATAAAATCATACACATTGAAAGGATAGTTCAAAGATCCAATTTAAGTGGGGGATTCATTGTTGCTAATAATTTTTCACCGAATGCAAGAGAACTAGCTCAGCAAACAGATACTCTTGAGTTGATAGAAAAAGCTGAGATTCTTTATCATACATGATAAAATCCCTAATTCTGTTTACTCCCGCAAAGAGGGCAATAATAGGAATCTGAAGAAAGTTCATGTCCACATCTAACACAAAATACTGTTGAGCCATCACCTTTTTGTTGAATCAAGGAAAGAATCTCAAATGTGCGATGGATTAAATCTATTAATGCGAGAAAAGCATTTACTATATTTTCTTGATACTTCTCTTCTTTGAGTTCTTTGTTATTTAGTTCAATTCTAGAAAAAGCACAAAGATTAGTCGGTACATTTGATATCTTAAGTTGTAATTCTTTGCGCAATTTTGAAGGAAATTTGTCCCGTGATCCAATCATTATAGTATCAAGAAACTCTTTGTTAAGAAGAAGATCAGGATAACATGCATCTATGGTTGCATCAGATAGCAACTGATTCATAAATGCTTTAGATTCACTTAAAACATCGAACTTGGGGGGTTTAGATTGAAAAGTAACAAAATCATTACTTTCGACTTTTGTGTCATCTACCATCCAAATCATATCAGCAATAGTAGTCTTCCCATTTTCATATAATCTGACAATTAATCTAGTCGGAAGCACTTCACGGAGACGAAAACCATAGAAAGTATTTTTTTTATTATTATCATTAAAATACAAAGTTGGATAAAGAGCGCTACTACTAATTGACCCTCCATATATTGAACTGATAGCTCTAAATATAAGATTGGCAGCAGCTTCCATTTGCTTCAAATAGTTAAGGGCATACAGCAATATAAACCATTGCGAATTTGCAAGAAGAAGCTTTTATGGAAGGATAAAGGTAACCACAAAAACAATCGCTATATTTTTAAGCAATTTTTGACAAAGAGAAAAACAATACAACATAGTATAATGGTGAATACAAAAATGAAGAAAAGAGCCGTATCTCCAGTAATTGCAACTGTATTGCTTATTGCACTAGTAACTGCAGCAGCCGCTATAGTTTTTCTAGTAGTAATACCAATGTTAAACCCTGCCCCTATTGCTTTGATTACAGTTACTCCAGGATCAACTGATGCTGGTGGTGGCGATAGAGCAATCGCAGTAAAAATCGACGCAAAAAATGGACCGTTAAATATCACGGGTGTGACAGTAACCGGCGTAGCTAGTGTTACATTGTTGGACTCTCCAACGGGTTCGAGCGTTATTTATAACATTGTAGCTCAAGATGGATCTATGACAGTTTACATAGTTGGTGCTTTTTCAGTAGCAACTGAATACAGTATAACGATCTCATTTGAATCTGGTGTAAGCACAATATCATCAACCTTTGCACACACAGCATAATTTTTTTCCTTTCTTTTTCTTTCTTATTTTTTAATACAAATCATATTCAAAAAGCACACCTTTATGTATAACAACAATATTTCTCATCAGCAATGTTGAAGAAATTGTCGAAACCGGAAACATCCACTGAACTAGAACAAGTTGTAACCAAGCTATATGGTGAACAAGTTTCAGTCCTAGAACTTATAGATTCAACATCTGCGACAAAGAAAGCATCTATCTCTCTTTTCTTGGAAAAGGAAAAAATAATGGGTTATTTAATTTGGATGCTAGAAATTGAAGTAGATGAAGAATCAAAGGAAAAAGTCAAAACGCTAGTCGTTGACGAAATTGTTATTCTTCCCGATTTCCACAAACTTGAAACAGCAAAAGAGCTAATAGTAGATATTGATACTCTATCAAAAGATAAAGAATGTTCTATGATAGAGATGACTTTACCTAGTCAATCTTTCTGGATTATACCTATTTTCATTCAAGAAGGAGAGTATGTTTCATCAGCATTAAGAGTAACTAAAGAGCTACAAAAAAGAACTGAATTTGTTTCGATTTATAATAACGCTAATGAAAAAATCAAACCTGAATTCACAGAAGTGATGGTATCTAAGAATGATTCATACCAACTAGAAATTATTGGAGAACCAACGGATTATAGGAAACTTCTAGAACAAGGTTATAATCCTGAAATCATTAGTATGGTTTTCTATATTGAAGATGAAGCGATTGAAGAAAGCATGAAATCAATCAATAGCATAACAGAATGGCAAGAGTACTCTATCTCATTAGTTAAAATGATCAACTAAATATTCATTCTTCTTTCAAAAATAAGTTAATCATTTCCCTTGTTTTCTTAGGACAATCTGTTATTATTCCATCAACCTTCTTCTTAACGAGTTTCTGAATATCTTTTTGTCTATTTACAGTCCACGGATAAACTTTCTTCCCAAGATTGTGATAATAATCTACATGAGAAGAAGACAAT
>DAOVRE010000147.1 GCA_030628305.1 Candidatus Heimdallarchaeota archaeon
AGATGTTTCTTTCCTCCCAGAAATAAGAGCTAAGAAATCTTTCTCGCTTCGCTTCATCTGTTTTGAACTCCCTTTTTCCTCCTTTTCTAAAAATCAAGATATATTCATGTTCTAATGTCACATATCCACCTGGCGGTAACATTCCTGAACCCATGAATTTGTTTGGTGCGTTTGTTTGCTTACTCCAAACAATGTAAGGTAAACAACTTAAACCCATCTTGCAACAGTGGGAAATTATCCTTGAATGTGATGGATAGAGTTTGAAATTTCCAGCTATGCTTTGCGTAGTATCGCCTATATTGATGCAAACTATTCCGCTTGGTTTCAAAACCCTATATATTTCATCCCAAACCTTGTCTAATTCCTGATGCATCAATTCAAAAGCTAAATTTCCATTTTCTTCACTCAAAGCGTCCTTAATCGCGGGATTTTGTTCGGCAAAAACATCATTCCAAAGCTGTACTAAAGGGTATGGCGGAGAAGTTACAACGAGATGAACTGACTCATTTTCAATCCCGCTCATTTTTTGCGAACTCTTGAAGATGAGTTCATGCTTTGTTTTTAGCATTTTTAACCCCTTGAATATAGCAATTGTTCACTAAGGATGTGATTACTTAGAATATCTTCTAGATAAAGTTTGTTGATTCTTGTGTAACAAATCTATTGTATATTTTCAAATAAATCAATGTTGAGCGAAAGACTTTTTATTCCAGCCTAGCGTCAACCCATTATCTTATACTGCCAATTTTGGTGAGTAATTATGGTAGATGTAGAAAATATTAAGATTATAATTGATGGCAAGGAAGTTGATTGTCGTACTGACGAAACCTATCTAGACATAGCTGAGAGGAATGGTATTGAAATCCCAACAGTTTGTCATCATCCGGCATTGGAACCAGCTGGTAAATGTAGAGTTTGTGTTGTAGAAGAAACGCTTGAAGAAAAAACCCGAATCGTTGCTTCTTGCAAAGAACTTGCAAAAAACGATGCAATTATCAGTACAATTTCTGAGAGAGTTCAGAAAACAAGAAAAGCTTTGATCAGTAAAATGGCCAAGTTACATACTGAAGACTGCGTAGTTTGTGGTACAGATGAAGAATGTAAAATAGAGTTTCTTGTTAATAATTATCTTGCAGATGAAGAACCTATTGAAATTACTAAAAAAATAGTTGAATTATCAGAAAAAAATGAGTTTTTCACTTTAAGATATGAAAATTGTATCAAATGTGGTCTTTGTGTGAGAGTAACTGAAGAACTGCAAGTTTGTAATGTTTTAGCAATAGAAAGAGGAAAGTTTGATGGTTACCCACATCCAAAGATTGGTACCAGTTTTGAAGAAGCAGGTTGTGTAGCTTGTGGTAATTGTGTGGCTGTATGCCCGGCAGGAGCTTTGGTTAGTAATCATGTATTAGCTATTGAAAAGGTTGGAGAGCTTCGTCAAGCAACAACAGTATGTGCCTATTGTGGTGTTGGATGCAACTTCGATGTTGTAGTAGATACTGAAACAGAGAAAATTGTAACTGTTAATTCAAACTCAGATAATGTGGTTAATGGTATTACTTTATGTGTTAAAGGTCGATATGGATGGGATTTTGTTAATCATTCAGACAGACTTGATACTCCTTTAATCAAGAAAGATGGAGAATTTGTGAAAGCTTCTTGGGATGAAGCATTTGATTTAATAGAAAACAAATTGAAAACTATCCGAGACGAGAGTGGTCCTGATTCTTTAGTTTTTCTCACTTCTGCTAAATGTACTAACGAAGAAAATTATCTTATGCAAAAACTTGCTAGAGCTGCCATTGGTACAAATAATATAGATCATTGTGCTCGTTTGTGTCATGCTTCAACAGTAACAGGTCTTGCACGAGCTTTTGGTTCAGGTGCTATGACAAATAGCATCAGCGATTTAACAAATGATACTGAGGTTATTTTCGTTATAGGCAGCAATACTACTGAAGCTCATCCAGTTATTGGTATGAAGATTAAACAAGCTGTTACAAAAGGCATAACCAAATTGATAGTTGCTGATCCACGAAAAATTGAGCTTGTTGATTATTCTGAAATCCACCTTCAACAGAAACCTGGCTCAGATGTAGCCCTAATTAACGCTTTTATGAAAATAATTCTTGAAGAAAACCTTCACGATGAGGAATTTATTAAAAGCAGAACTGAAGGGTTTGATGAACTTAAGAAAAAATTGGAAGGAACCTCATTAGAAGTTTTGTGTAAAATCGCAAATGTAAAAATCAATGATGTTAAAGAAGCTGCCCGACTATATGCCACAGCTAAAACTGCTTCTATTATTTATTCCATGGGAATTACCCAACACACCACAGGTACAGATAATGTTCTCTCTCTAGCTAATCTAGCTATGATTACAGGAAATATAGGTCGCCCTGGTACTGGAGTTAATCCATTACGAGGTCAAAACAATGTTCAAGGAGCATGTGATCTTGGTGGTTTGCCCAATGTTTATCCAGGATATCAGAAAGTTACAGAGCCAGAAGCTAAAGCGAAATTTGAGAAAGCATGGAACGTCTCTAATTTGGATGATAAAGTTGGTTTAACTGTTGTTGAAATGATGCATGCAGCTGATGAAGGTAATGTTCGCGGTATGTATATAATGGGAGAGAACCCCGCATTGAGCGATCCCAATCTTAACCATGTACGTGAGGCACTTGAAAAAGTAGAATTCCTCGTTGTTCAAGACATTTTCATTACTGAAACTGCCAAATATGCAGATGTAATCCTACCAGGAAAAACATTTGCTGAAAAAGATGGTACTTTCACTAACACTGAAAGAAGAGTACAAAGAGTACGGAAAGCAGTTGGTCAGATAGGAGATAGAAAGGATGATTGGGACATATTGCAAATCATGTTGAACAGATTTGGAATAAAAGCAGATTATCAAAATCCAAGTGAAATTATGGATGAAATTGCTGAAATCTCTCCAATTTATGCAGGTATTGATTACACAAGAATTGAGGAAAATGGTTTACAATGGCCATGCAAAGATAAAACTCACCCAGGAACAAAAATCCTCCATCAAGAGGAATTTAGCAGAGGTAAGGGTAAATTCCATACAATTTCCTATATCGATCCTGCTGAGTTGCCAGATGATGAATATCCTCTAATCTTAACTACTGGTCGTATCCTATATCATTTTCACACAGGAGAGATGTCAAGAAGATCCAAAAGTCTTCATGAACGCAGACCAATTGAGAGAAGCCAAATTAATCCTGTTGATGCTGAACATTTGAATATCAAGGATGGAGACAAAATATTCATTGAATCAAGAAGAGGTAAAATTGAAACTACGGCAAGAGTGACTGACAAAATACAAGAAGGAGTTGTTTTCATGTCCTTCCATTATAAAGAGTCAGCGGCAAACTTGCTAACTAATGATGCTTTAGATCCACTTGCTAAAATCCCCGAATTCAAAGTTTGTGCAATTAAGGTTGGTAAAATATAGTTTCAAAATGAGGGAGAAACTTATTCTTTTTTTTAATGATTTCAATTAAGAGGTCGTGACTCTATCTTTAATTTCTTTCTCAGTTCTTTTACTTCGTCAAAAGCAGAATCCTTAGCCTCTTCAGGAAAATAATACATTAAATCTTGCAAAGAATGCAACGCAAAAAAGTGCATGTTATTATTTTTCCAAAACAACCGTTCAGCCTTTAAAGATTTTACAGCTAGTAACTCATAATCTTCCTCTTTTAACTTAGACGACTTTTTGAAGTATCTAGACCATAGAAATGCAGAATAATTATGGTTTAAATCATTCAATTTTTCAATGAAATTATAAGGACATAATTCATCGAATGGTTCTGATTTCACGTTCTTTAATGAACGAATGATAGTGGTTGGTGAAGGCATTGTAAGTTTATCAGATTCCTGAATGTCTTCTGTCTTTGTTATTGGTTCAGTCTGAATGTTAACATTATCAAAAGTCTTAGTCGGGAGATTATTAATTTCGATTATCGCAGTACTATCATATAATTTCAGCATTGGAGATGTTCTCATCAAAACATCTGCTCTCGACAAAGATAGTTCTTCAAACTGCTTAGGAAAGTATACATTAGGTCCATAAAGAGTTAATAGTGGTTCTATCATCCCTGTCTCAGATTGGAAAAAACTAACTCCATCATCACAAATTTTCATTGATTTTAACAATGATAGCGTAAGAAATGGTCTATCAGATGGTAGAAATTGAACAGCTTTACCTTGTAATAGGCGCAAAGCAGAACCTATTCCAAGCATGACTCCTTCGAATGAACTACTTTGATCATCTACGATAAAATCAATTCTATCCATAAGATTGTGGCTTTGAAGTATTGTTCTATATTCTTCTTTTCTAGCTTCAGAGTTTACAGATACTACCGTTTCATCATACAACAGATTGCTTCTTCTTACAAGATTGACTAGAAAAGGCTCATCATTAAGTGAAAATAAAATCTTGTCTTGCCACTCAGCACTTTGTTTTTGATATCTTCTTGACAAACCTCCAGCAAGAATAGCTAAGACAGTTTTTGGCATCACTTAACGAAAATCAGTTTAATATAATTCTTTTTTGATTAACAATAAAATAAAAAAATAAAGAAAAAAGTTTGAATTTTAGGAATCTTCTGTTTCTTTGTCTAGAGACTTTTCTATTGCTTCAGATAGTTCAATAGTTGCATCTTCTGCTGCTTCTTCAACCATGTCTTCTACTGCTTCTTCTTCTAAAACTTCTTCGACAACATCTTCTGCAAGATGTTCAGCAGCTTCTTTGCCAATACCCTCAACATGTTCTTCGACAACCTTTTCAACAATTTCTTCTAGGTCGTCTTCAAGTGTTTCTTCAACAGCATCGGTTACTTCTTCGACAATCTCTTCAACAATCTCTTCAACAATCTCTTCAACAATCTCTTCAACTGTGTCTTCAGCAGATTCAGCAATTTCTTCTTTTGCTTCTTCAACTACTTCTTCGACAACTTCTTCGACAACCTTTGAAACAAGTTCTTCTGATTTTTCTTCAATTGCTTCCTTAACCACTCCTTCGAGTGTGTCGTCACCTACTTCCTCAGCTACACGTTTTGCAATTGTTTCCGCAACATCGTCGACAACATCTTCAACAACCTCGGTTACAACATCTTCAACTGTATCCTCTAAGGTTTTTTCAATAGGTTCTTCGATAACGGGTTC
>DAOVRE010000121.1 GCA_030628305.1 Candidatus Heimdallarchaeota archaeon
AAAAGGTAATAAAAGTTTTTAAAATCATAAAAAAAATTGAGTTTAGATGGTAAGAGCATTCATATCTATAGATTTTACCGATCCAAATATTGTTGAAGCAATCTCTGGTTTACAAGAATCAATACAAAATAGCGGAGCAAAATTAAGGCAAGTTAATACTAAACTACTTCACATGACTTTGGAATTTCTGGGAGAAATATCAGAAAAAGAAATACAAAAAGTAAAAGAAATACTTGATTCAATAAGTTTCAAAAGCTTTTTTCTAGATGTAAATGCGATTGATGTTTTACCAAATGAAAAATACATAAGAGTCGTATACTGCAAAATCAATGGAGATGTCGAAATTTTAAAAACGATACAGCGACAACTTCGAGTAAAATTGAGTGAATGCGGTTTTAAAACTGATAATAGATCTTTTAAACCACACTTAACAATAGCAAGAGTAAAATCTTCACAGAATAGAAAAGAATTAATGTTAGCTATTAATAATCTCTCTAACATCAAATGTGGAAGACAAGAGATTGTTTCAATTAAATTGAAGCAATCAATACTAAAATCTGAAGGTCCGGAGTACTCAATTCTGCACGAAACAAGTGCCAAGATTTGAGAAGGGTGCAAAATACTAAAGGTGTTATAATGAGCAAAAAGTCATCTGTTCGAGAGCATAATAACAACGAAAAACACAAGAAAATTGAACAACAAGTTATTGAAGTCATCCAAGTTCAATGGGAGAGACATGAGGAAATTAGAGAAGTTCTAGCTATACTTAAAGAAAAAATTTTGTTAGATATTAACTCTCTAGGATTCAAAGGGAGAGTTGAGGTTCAAGGTTCTTTTGTTAGGAAAACCTACCTTGGAGAGGACGAAGTATATGATCTCTTGTTGATATTACCACAGTCTGAAAAGACAAAAGTTCACCAAATACTCGATTCACTGGTAAAACGCTTGAAAAAGGATAGGATTAGAAATTCTCCATTAGATGTAGATAAACGGACAGGAAAAATACCTCATCTGCGAATTATTGCTGGGGACGAGTACGTAAACCTGTTTGTAGGTTTTGAAATAACTCCAGGGGAGAAACAGATTTCTATTTTCGATTCGATTCCAATGCATACACAATATCTTCTAACACACATGCAAGAAAACAATAGAAATGAGGTTTTGCTACTTAAGAAATTCATGAAAACTATAGGCGTATATAGGAATGAAATTGGTGCTGTAGGTTTTAACGGATATCTATGTGAGCTGCTTATTGTATTCTATGGTTCCTTTTGGGATACAATTATAGGAATCAGTGGTTGGAAACCTCGAACTATCATAGATATCAAGAGGAAAAAAGCGCAGATAGAAGATGTTGATTCTTTAACAAGTGAAATGCTTAATCGTTACTACCCTCTATATGTGCAAGATCCTTTAAATCCAAAAGATAATGTAGCTGCAGATGTTTCTTTGTTACAATTTATGTCACTTATCGCAGCAGCAAATGTTTACATGTTTGATCCCACCATACATTTCTTTGAAGATCTTCCATGCGAAATACCTCCATTCGATGATCTAGTAAGAAATATTATATCAACAGGAAGGGAAATACTTGTATTAGTTCTCAAGCGCAATTTTCAAGAATCTGAAATTTGCTGGCAAAAAGCATTATCCGCTAAATCTGCATTTGCTTCTGAAATTTTCGCAAATAACTACATTTTAGAAAGATCTTATGCATTTGTTTCTGATGATTATTATGGGTTAATGATTTCTCTGATGAACGCAGATCCTCAGTTATTGCTCCGAAAAGATGGTCCTGATATTACCTCTAAAGATTCTCTGGAGTTCTTGAGACGCTATTCGAAGCACATTGATGTTGTAGCTGGACCATTTATTGATAATGATCGATGGGCTGTTTACCTTTCTAAAAAAGGTCAAAACATACATGATTTTCTAGAAAACCTAGTTAAGAAAAATACCTTTATTCTCAATGTTGATTCTTTTCTAAAAGTGGAAATCAAAGAGAAAATGAAAGTGCTTGGAATAGATGAAAAACTCAGAGAAATATATGAGTTTGATTCCACATTTGCTGAGAACTTGTATACTTTTATTGAAAGAAAACCCCTTTGGATATGCAGTATTAGCGATAATAACAATGAATAAAAATAAAAAGAGAAGAATTTTACTTCTTCTTTCTTCTGTAAATTAATAGAACTACTGGTGATAATGCAGCTAATATTATGAAAAGATCTGTAACGCTAAATCCTATAGCAAAGGTGTTTTCACTATTTCCTGTTGGTTCTTCACCTTCAGCAAGAAACTTAACTGGATTTACAATGAAAGCTACTGTGCCATTATCATCTTTCATATGGAAATAATTAGGTCCAGATTCACCATCTTGAGAGACAAGATATGTTATGTACATTTTATCTCCTGTTGCAAAATCAGGATCTCTGCCATCAAGATCACCTGAAGCCATAGGTTTAGAAAACTCAATATATCTATAGTCTCCTTGATAAGTCATGTTTCCTTCGCCATCATTGAAACCTCCAACATCGAAGTCATTTTTTGGTCCAGAACCATCAGACGGAATAATCATCTGATCATAATAACCAAATGTGCCAACAGAAACAAAATCTGTTCCATCTGTGGTATTTAACATATCTTCAGTTTTCCCAATAATGAACATTGTACTATCTTGTTCATCGATAGTAACGTCAAAAATTTTGACGAACATATAGTAATTTATTCCATCATGGAATACTTTGAGCGATCCTTCCAAGCTATCTCCAGGAAACCATTCACCAGTTTCAAAATTATACCCAGTTATAGAGAAATTATATTCGATGACATCTGCCCAAACTGAATCCGTATCTTGTCCATCAATTATTATGGAAGTTGAAATATACTCAGCTTCATATTGTTCACCAACTACATAATGCATCTCCATAGGTTCTGGAACATAAATATCCAGAACATCTCCTTGGTTAGCACCTATATCCAATCTGATATACTTGAAACCATCTTGGTTGATTGAACCCCAGTTAGGTCCTTCTGCATCTGGTTGGGTTCCAACCCAAGCCAACACTTCAACAGCTATTGCTTGCCCCCATCCTAAAGCAATATCTTTACCTAAAGTATCTCCAGAGTTGATTAACTTTGTTCCTTCAAAGTATGTTCCTACTCCTATATGTTTGAAGGTTTTTGCTTTAGCATCCTGTGTTCCACCTAAGAAATCATCAGGTTGGGGTGGGTCATATACACCTTCGTCTGGCCATGCTACATCTAATACTGTGTCGTAGATAGCGTCCATCTGTATACCATCTTCCATTCCAGGTTTTCCAAAGAAATGTAAGAGGAGTCCATTTACAACTCCATAGACTTCAGGAACAAAAGCATACATGTGAAGGTGGGTTGAGTTATGAGCAAAATTAATAGTTATAGTTATGATGTCAACACTTTCTGTCGAAGAAGCATCATTCCCAAATTCTGTTATATCAATATAGCCTTGATAATAATCATCCCATTCGCTATTTGAAGCATCAAGCAAGATGCTAGCTTCGTAAGGAGCTATAAGTGATAAAGCAGGGGGTAACTCTTCTGCAGTTACTTGTTGTAATGTTACACCGATTATACTATAACTTAACAAAATAAAAAGTCCTAATGTAATAATCTTTTTTTTCATGTTTAAACCCCCGTTTAAGGTTATATATCAATGGTTTTTTTATTATATATAATATCTGTTTTAGGAAACTAGAATAATGCAATTTTGAGAAATTCAAATCCTCTGTTCAAGAATTGACATTAGATGATATTTGCTTTTTAAGTTTAAATAGTGAAAAAATGCAAAGAAACTATTGGCAACAGAGAAGCTATTATGCGAGTTCTAGCCTTGTCTGATACACATTTTGGATACATGTATGGGAATACGACTAGAGCTAGACGGCAGTCAATAGAAATCATGCTAACAGCTTTCGAGAGAACATTAGAGATTGCTCAAAACAAAGACGTAGAATTAGTTCTTCATGGAGGTGACATGTTTAATAGATCAAGACCTCCCAAGGATGTTATTTCAAAGGCTTACAAAATTATTGAGAAGTTCACTGAAACTGGAATAAAATTTGTAGCTATCCCGGGAAACCATGATAAATCTAACTTACCTGAAACTCTACTGAGTCACTTCAATAAAGATTTATTTCTAGTGAACAGATTAACGAGATTGGACTTTGATGAGATATCAATCTTGGCATTTCCCTTCGAACTCGAAGACCCAAAAAGAACATTAAAGAAAATTCAAGGAGAAATCGAGAAACATCCACAGAAATCATTTATTGTTCTATGTCACCAGCTATTTGATGGTGCAAAGTTTGGTCCTCATCAATATACTTTCAGAAATCGTAAGGATACTTTGCTTACACAAATGTTTCCAAATAATGCGAGATTGTTTATTTCAGGACATATTCATAGATCACAAAAACTGCAAAATGATAGAGTTTTGTATACAGGTTCAACTGAGAGAACAAGTTTTGTTGAAGCAATCGAACCAAAAGGATGTTTATTTATCGAAATTGAGAAAAATTTTGAAAATGTTGAATTTGTAAAGTTACCAAGTGAAAATATGGCGGTTAAAGAGGTGGATATTGAAGATACAAAAACAATTTCTTCAAATCTTGATTCAATGGAAATTGAAAGTGAGGTTAGAACTCTTATTAGATTAACAGGTAGGGAATTGAGTCAAAAAGAAATAAATTTTCTATGGTCCTATTTCCCTGCAAAAGAATTTCCTTTGCTATCTTTTACACCAAGAACGCCAATGATTAAATTGAAACCTCTTCATTCAAAGAGAAAATAAATAAAAAAGGGAAACTTAGAAGATTTTTAATTCTCTTCCAAGATCTTCGAATTTCATTAAAGCAAAATCTAAGTTCTCCTTAGTAAGACCAGCATTCATCATGACTCTGATCCTTGCTGTACCTTTAGGAACCATTGGAAAGACTATTGGTAAAGCAAAGATGCCTTCTTCCATTAATCGATCACTTAGATTCTTGGCAACATCGTTTTCTCCACAGATAATAGGAACAATAGCGGTTGGACATTTAGCAGATGCTGCGGTTATTTCATGTCCGAAACCAATATCAACGATTTTACTCTTGAAATAGTCACAATTACCAAGAAGCTTTTCAACAACAGGTTCAAAATATTGTGATTTAGGATCTAATACTTCTAAAGCACCAATTGCTGCACCAGCAGTAGCTGGGGGTGGAGAACCGCTGAGAAGATAAGATCTGCCAGTATTTCGGAGAAAATTGACTAAGTCTTGAGATCCAGTAATAGAACCTCCAACAACACCCATTGCTTTACTATAAGTGTTCATTTCAACTTGAACCTTACCTTGCAAACCAAAGTGATCTACAATTCCCTTACCTTTCTTATCACTCCCGAGAACGCCGTCACCATGAGCGTCATCTACGTAAATCATCGCCCCATATTCAAAAGCTAATTTTTCAATTTCATTTAATGGAGCCATATCCCCATCCATTGAAAATACACCATCTGTGATGAGCAGAATTCTCTTTTCACCATTTGGATCTTCAGAATCAATAATTTTGAGTTGTTCTTCTAGGCTGCCCATATCACAGTGTTTGTACAGTTTTCTCTGTGTTTTTGTTAATCTAACACCATCGATTATTGAACCGTGGTTGAGCATGTCACTTAGAATGTAATCATCCTTTCTAACCAAAGTTGGAATTGCCCCTTCATTAGCTATGAAACCACTCATCCAAACCATTGCTGCTTCTTGTTCTTTGAAATC
>DAOVRE010000006.1 GCA_030628305.1 Candidatus Heimdallarchaeota archaeon
ACAGAACACTCATACCAGCTGCAGTACCACCAGCTGAACGTATTGGACCTGAATAATAAACTGCGAGATAATCAGTCCCATCATCATTCTGTTTAATCTTGACCTTAGCGATACCCTCAATAGGAGCAGCAGTGATACTTTCGGTAATAACAGCAAGAGATGTACGTAAAGCTTGGTCTGCCAACATTTCTTTAGACCCTTTAATCAATTGTTGATCACAAATTTCACCAGCAATTCTGAAAGCAACTTGTTCCCTAGATAGGTTCTGTTTCTCTAGCTCTCTGATTCTTACTCCTACCCCTTCTGGACCAATCAAGCCTTCAACTCTATCAGCTATATCTTTAGCAATTGGTGTTTCGACATTAAGAGATGGATCTAATCCTTGCTTTCGAGCTTTTTCAGCAATATTGTAAATTACATGTAATTGATCATTAAGACGGTCGAAATAATCTTGCATATTTATTGAGAGATTCTGATTCTGAGTGATTTGATTCACCAATCCGTTTTGGGCAATGTACGTGTAAACTTTTTAACTTTATAAGTCTGTCAGATGCCAGTTTTGAGATGTAAATATTTTTTAATAGGAGAGCTTCGTTTAACTGTGATTAAGGTTACAATTGCGACTAAGAATTTTAGGTTTTTGTATACAGTTGAGAATATTCTTTCCAAAATAAATCTAATTAAAACTAATCACATTTTACCTGAGGAGTTTACAACTAATAACGTTGACGTTATTATTACGACTGAAACAGAGAAAAATGGTATCAAAAGCAACAAAACGTTCATACCAAAAGCTTTCAATTATTACTATCTCTTTTCCAACATTCTCCTTATTGCAGACAGCAAAAAGAAATTTGGTGAGGTGGTTGTTGGTATAGATCCTGGAGAAACTATAGGTTTTGCCGTAATAGGAGAAGGAAAAACCATCATAGGTGTAGATGAGTTTTTTACTGCTGTTGATGCAGTAAAAGAGACCATTACAGTTTTTTTCAATGTTGAAACAGACATCTTTAAGGTAAACATCGGTAGGGGCGGAGGGAAAATTAAAGAGGAAGTTATTAAGAGATTGAAAAGTATATTCCACGAAAAAATCCCCGTCAATGTGATAAACGAAGATTTCACATCTCAAAATAAGAATCGTTTAACAGAAATTAGGTATAGCAAAAACATTAATGCTGCTCTTAATATCGCAAGTCGAGAGATTTAAAAATGCTTTTGTAAACATCCCTAGTATACCAGCAAACAATTTGGTTTAAAACAAAGATTAAACGAATTTGTGTTTAGTTAGAAGCACTAGATTCCAGCAAAATTGCAAAAACTGGAATATCTAAAAGTATTTAAAACTTGGAAGATAAAGCTTATTGTTTCAAATTAATAGTTTGTTATAATGTTATAAGGATAGAAATATCGATGGAAGGCATTGTTAAACAGGATAAAACCATTGATGAGATGATTGAAGAAATCCAAAAGCAATTTAATATTGTTGGTAGACCAGCTGAACTTAAGAAATGTTTAGCAGCAAAACTCGCTAACAGACATATATTGTTAGAGGGAGATGTTGGTGTGGGTAAAACCACATTGGCCCATGCACTAGCAGCTTACTTTTCCCAAGATCTTGAAAGAGTAGATGGTGATGAAAGATACAGTTCTTCTAAACTAGTTGGTCATTTTGACCCTCCAATGGTAATTGAAAAGGGATACGATTGGGATTCATTTGTCACAGGACCATTAACCAAAGCTATGCAACAAGGTGCCATTCTGTTCTTGAATGAATTGAATAGGATGCCAGAAGGCACACAAAACGTGCTTTTAGCTGCTATGGATGAGGGAATAATAATGATTCCAAAACTAGGCAAAGTTAAAGCTGTTGAAGGTTTCTTCATTGTTAGTGCAATGAACCCAGCGGAACTCGTAGCAACAACTCCTTTGAGTGAGGCTTTAAGAGATAGGTTCGTTTGGATAAGATTACAATATCAACCTGAAGAGGAAGAACAAAACATTGTTCGTGTTCGAACAGGTATCAAGGATGAAAAAGTCATTAGTATGGCTGTAAAAATTGTTCGAGCAACAAGAGATTGGCCAGACCTGCGAAGAGGATCTTCCATCAGAGGAGCAATAGATTTAGCAGCAATAATTCGATTTCTAGAAGTAAATGACATTGAATCTTGGATCGATAGTGCAATAATGGCTTTAGCAACAAAAATCGAACTGGAAGATGGGGTTGAGAGTTTAGTAGAAGATGTAATTAAAGACATAGTCACTACCACTTTGCAAGATATGGATTTTTTCTAGATGAGGAGGGGGATCCATTCCGAGAGGACTTTCAAAAACCATATGTCTTCAGAGGAAAAATGGATAAAAACAGACTTCTAGAAGCCGAAATTGTATCTGGAAAAAGAAACCCTTCAGTTTATTCAAGTTTATCTGAAGGCATGAGTTATTATGAAATTAAAAAGCAAACTGAATTAGCTGTTGATGTTGATAATATGCCAGCTATTCAAGGCCTAGCTATTTCAAATAAATTCGCTGTTGCGGAAGCGTTAAACTCTAAGAAAGGTTATACGCTTGTTTCAAGAAGAGCATCTAAAGGCGACAGTAGTGCTCCTGAATTATTTTTTATGTTAAGGTCAGCTTTAGACGATAGAACGAGACCAATTTTTCGTCGGTTAGCAAGAAAAGTTATTTTAACAACCGCTTTTGGCGTTACAAGCCAAGGGATCAGGGGAGAAGTTTTTGAACAAACTGAATATGAGCCAGGTATAGATGAATTTGATATCGATGAAACGTTAGAAAGATTTCTGGAAAATAGAAGTAGAATCTTGAATACTGAAGACATTGTTAGTCTTGAGAGAAAGGAAAAACAAAAGACCGCAGTATTGATGTTTGATACTTCTGGTTCATTGTATGGTGAACGATTCACAACAGCAGCTTTGACAGTTGCTGTGATGGCATACAACTTAGCACGAGATAATTTCAGCGTTGTAGTATTCAATACAAAGGCATATACTATCAAACGTATAAAAGAAAGGGTTAAGACAGACGAGCTAATTAATCGGATCCTTGAGAGCGATAGTGCAGGATATACTAATATTTCTGAAGGGTTGAAATATGGTGGTCTAGAACTCGAAAAAATCAAAAAGAGAAACAAATTTGGTGTTCTTGTTACCGATGGAGCTTTCAATAGAGGAGGCGACCCCCGACCTTATCTAAAATATTTCCCTAAGCTTCATGTTTTAGCATTACCAAGTAAGCAAGATTGGGGAAGAAGAGTGTGTAAAGATCTTGCTAGACTCGGCAAAGGAAAGTTCTCAGAGGTTAACAGTTACAAGCAAATTCCTCGTATTCTCATGCGACTCCTTAGAGAGACTTAGGGGGGTGCAAAATATCTCACCCAAAAGAAAGAAGAAAAAGAAAAATGTCCCTATTTTGGGTCCAAATACGCTTTTCTTCTGCGATAATTGTGCTTTACCAATCATCAAAGCTAGGAGTTGCCCTATTTGTGAAGGTCAAACTAAATTATTTCCTCTTACTCCCCCTTATGATGCTCGTCCTGCAATGAAGACGGATATTGTCCAGATTCGCAAACTTATCGCTGATAATTTCGGTGACGATGTCGAAATAATAACAGAGGAAGATGTTGTTATTTTAAACCACGTTGGTTCAGAAGATTTCATGGATGAGATATTCCTCCAGAATTACAGTATTGGTGTTCGACGATTTGATATTGTCACAAATAGATGGATCATCAAACTTAGCAAAAATGGTTTATCGCTCTTAAACGGTAAATTTTCCAAGAGATGGGTCAAGGTTGGTGATGGAGCTGTTGATTATATCAAGAATGGAGCAAGTATTCTTATCCCTGGCGTTATAGATGCTGACCCAGACATTAAGATTGGTGACTATATTGTTGTTATTAACAATAATGATGAAGTCATAGCAGGTGGGATTGCTCGTATAAATGAATCTGATAGAAAGAACATGGAAAAAGGTATTTACGCTAAAAACTACAAACCTGTCACTGAAAAATTTTCTGTTAAAAAGACCAAACTTTCCTGGGAGGAGATTGTTAAATGGAATCAATCTGAATTACAAAAAATTGAAAAAGAATCAGCTGATTTCATCATTAAAATCACAAACGACTTGCAATTACCTGTCTCTGTTTCTTACAGTGGTGGTAAAGATAGTTTAGTTACCCTTAAACTTGTTATGGATGCCCTTCCTAACGAAGACATCAAAGTTCTTTTTGCCAATACTGGTATAGAGTTTCCTGAAACCATTAATTACGTTAAGGAAAGTAGCAAGCTTCTCAATTTCGAAGATAATTTGATTATTGAAAGTGTTTCTTCTGATCTTTTCTGGGAAGCTTTTTCTCGATTCGGTCCCCCTGGTAGAGATTTTCGTTATTGCTGCAAATTTGCCAAACTCGCTCCCATTCAGAAACTCATTGAACAGAATTTTCCTGAAGGCAAATGTGTTAGTTTTATTGGTCAGCGCAGATACGAATCTTTCCAACGTTCTGTTACAAGCATTTGGCAGAACCAATACATCCCTAATCAGATCAATGTCTCCCCTATTCAGAATTGGACAGCTTTCATGATTTGGCTTTACATTTTTTGGAAAGATTTGCCTTATAATCCTCTTTACGACTATGGTTACGAGCGCATTGGTTGTTGGGCTTGCCCCTCGTCCAATTTAGCACAAATGCAAATCCTTGAAGAACATCATCCTAGTTTACACAATCAATTGTTTGAAGCTGTTAAGACTTGGAGAGAAGACAGGAACCTTCCCGAGGAATACTGGTCCTATGGTTTATGGAGGTTCAAGAGTTTGCCTAAGAAGATCAAAGACATTCTCCCCCCAAATTTTGAGGAAGGAAAACATTCCTATAAAGAAATGACGTTAACTTCTTTACAATTAGAGGAGAGTGGCTGTATAACACAACCTATAGCTGTTATTGGAGCATTTTCTAACAATGTTAAACTAGAGAAAGTGAATGAAGCACTACCAATGATAGGGGAAGTGAAAACGAATCAACAAATGAACTACACAAGAATTACTGGGAAAAACTACTCAATAATACTATATGGGGATGGAACTTTTAAGATAAACTTCAAGGAAAAGGAAACGAGAACAAAAAAGGAAGTAGTAGAAGCTGTAAATGCGTTTGTATATACAATACTAAGAAGCATTGATTGCATTGGTTGTGGATTGTGTGTAGGGAAATGTAAAGAAAAAGCAATAAGAATAGATAGAGGAAAATTAGAAGTGAATAAACAACTCTGCAACCAATGCAAACAGTGTTTTGATGTATGTCCCATAGTTACAGTAGTAAATAAAGAAATAAAGAAAACCATTAGAGAAGCTATATGGTTAAAAAAGCAAGAAAATTACTAAAAAAACAGTATCGAATATCATAACATTTTTTTATACAGACTTTGAGTTTGCTTTGATTATTATGCCAGCAAACCCAAATCGTGAGTTTCTATTAGAATTAAGTGGACTTCTTAATAAAAGAGTTAAAATTTTGTTGAACAATGAAAGAATCTATATCGGTGTTCTTCGAGGAATACAAGACAATAACTTAAATGTAGTTTTAGCAGATGCTGACAGTAGTGGAGAGTATTATTATAGAGTTTTCATTACAGGTAGCAACATTGTTGAAATTACTTTAGCTGAAGAGCCTTTTGATTTATCAGGGCTAGCAAGCGAACTATCACAGATGTTCCAGCCTCAAAACGTAAAAGTTATTGAAGAAGCAGCAATTATTCAGGTGTTTGATAGGTTTACTGTTAGTGAAGAAGGTGTTAAAGGTACAGGACCTATCTCTGAAAGAATACAAAAGATATTTGATAAGTATAAAGCACAGACTGAATAATACTCAATCTATAATATCTTTTTTTTATTATTTTGATTGACTCTAGGTGTAGAAATATGGACGAAATTGTAGCCACAGATTTGCATGGAAGATTAGCTAAAATCAAATTAGAAAAAGAAGACGTTATAACACCAACTCTTTTACCTGTTTTAGATCCAAAAAACAATATTATATCAGCAGAAGAAATATCAAAGAAATTTGGTTTTAATTTCATTATCACTAGTGCATATCTATTTCTCAAACGATTTGGTTTACCTGATGATTCAATGAAAATCCACGAAATCATAGATTTTAGTGGTAATATCATGATGGATAGTGGCGCTTACCAGATATTGGCTTATGGAGATGTAGACATAGATCCCCTTCTTTCATTAGAGATTCAAAGCAAATTAGGAACAGATGTTGGCGTAATTTTAGATGTTCCTACTCCTCCAACTGATAGCTTTCAACAAGCTAGCCAAAAAGTAGATGAGACTATAAAACGTATTGATATTTCTCTTGAACACGTTAAAAATCATCCAGAAACAAAATGGACACTCCCTATACAAGGTGGAAAAAACACTCAACTAATTGATAGATATATAGATGAAGTATCAGACAAAGGGTATCTAGATTTTTTTAAATTCTATGCTCTTGGAAGTGTAGTTCCCATAATGTCGCAATATGACTATGTTTCACTCTTTTCGATGATACAAACAGCGAGAAGAAAACTACCATACAACATACCATTTCATCTCTTTGGTGCTGGTCACCCCATGATATTTCCATATATAGTAGCTTTAGGATGTGACACATTTGATAGTGCAGCTTACGTTCTCTATGCTAAAGAAAACCGTTATATGACATCTAGGGGAACTTACCACCTTTCAAATCTTATTGAACTACCATGTAATTGTGAAGTTTGTTCAAAATGGACTTCAAAGGAATTACAAGAATTGGATAAAGAGGAAAGAGTTCGCAATTTATCTTTGCATAATCTCGCCACATCATCAGCTGAAATTAAGCAAATACGTGTTTCTTTAAGAGAAGGAAGGCTGTGGGAATTAATTGAACAAAAAGCTAAGTCACATCCTGCATTATTCAAAGCTTTCAACTATATTCTAAAAAACACTGAGAAATCTTATTGGGAACTTCTAACACCAATCACCAAGCAAGTTGGATTAAAGATATTTGACGAATTTTCATATTATCGACCTGAATTTACAAGATCAAGAAGAAAGATTATCGAAAATTTCAGTCCACAAAGCAATCAAATGTTATTATTCTTAACCTCAGGTAGAAAGAATCCAATTGAATTACTATTTGCAAACGAAAATCTAAAGAAAATTATCCAACAAGAATCAGAGAAAGTTGATGTTGGAATATTTTTGCCTTTCATTGGGGTTCTTCCTTCAGAATTAATTGAGACGTTCCCATTTAGTCAATATGTCTTTTCTAATGTTATTTCTAAGAATTTAATGGAATTAGTAAATATTGATGTTGAGAGATTTATTAAAGAAATGAAGTACGAAAAAATTATACTTTGCCATGTTGATTCAGGGAAAGAATTCATGAATCACATAAAAACAACCGAGAATCTAATATATAAAACTGTAAAAGAAGTACAATTAACTAGTCTTAAAGATCTTTATAAGAAAAACAAATTGAATACTGAAAGCTAGTACAGATTCAAAGGCAAACGAGTTTTTATAGTATTGTAAGTATAAATAATTAGTATCATGACAAATAATTCTGTAAGTGATAAATTAGTTCCTGGTAAAACAATTGAATATATCGAAGGAGAGATTTTATCGATAAAGTTGAGCCAATGGGGAGTTATAGGTCAGCTAAGAACAGATTTTGGGATATATGATTACAAATTAAAGGAGCCTGAAATGGCAAAAAGAATTCTTGTTGGTATGAAGTTAGAAATAAGTAATGGGTTTTGTGTTAAAAGTAAAAGCAATAAAATTGTTATTACTGACGGAAAATTTGGTAAAATTAATGTAGGAATAAGAATAGAGGACCATTACCACACTGAGAAAAATATAGATATACTACTGACAGGCAATGTAAAGAAATTTAATCAGATAGGGGGGAATTTAGAGGTAGAATTAGAGCTTAGTTATCCAGCTCAAGTAATTAGAAAGTTTTCAATACCTCTGCAAAAAGAAGAAAATGATTTTGATTTTGCACAAAAATTAGAGAACTCTGCTAATAAAATCATAAGAATAGAAATGGAAAAGAGTCAGCGAAACGCTGTTTGTTCTATAGAGATACTATCAAAAGACCATTTTTGGTATAGGTTTGAAGAACTAAAGGATGGAAAATTAGAGAATATTACCTATTTTTCTCAATTAATAAAGAAACAGAGGGAAGTGGTTGAAGAGTATATTAGAACATTTACCGAACTTCTTTTCAACTTAGGTAAAGATTTGTCAAAAACTACTTTAATATCGCTTAGTAACTTGATAAATTCAAAAATTTATGTTGCTGAAGTTAAATTCCCTTATACTTTATTAATATCGGAGAATGATATTGTAAATTATCTTGATACTATGCTAGAGTTTAGTAGAAATTTTATCTATGGGTCTGATGTTGTAACACAACCAGATGACTTGTTGACTCTGATAAATAATTTCTTTCCACCATATGGATTGAAAACAAACAATAATTGAACAATTGTTAAAAAGAGGAATAAACTTTTTTTCGTTCTAATTCTTAAATGAACTTGGAATATTATTTTCGTTCAATAGCAATTTCAATGTGTACATCCTCAGGAACATGAATCCTCATAAGAAGTCTCATACTCTTTTCTTCTGCATCCATATCGATAATTCTCTTATGTAATTTCATTTCTAAATGATCATAAGTTGCAGTTCCATTTCCACAAGGAGATTTTCGAACTGGAATAACAATGCGTTTTGATGGGATTGGTATGGGTCCTCTAATACGTACTCCTGTTCTTTCTGCGATTTTTTGAATTTGATTACAGATTTTTTGTAGAGATTGTGGATCATTTCCTATCAATTTTATTCTTGCACGTTGAGCCATTGCTACACCTTTTTGTAAAAGCAACAAGTTTGTTTTAAGAAGATTTCGTTTTAAGTTTTGTAAAAATAAATAAACAACAAAAAGAAGTTAGAAAGAATTATTGCGCAGTTTGATGGTCTAAGTTAGTTTCCAACCGTTTTACTCTCTCCTCAAGTATTTGTAATCTTTCCATTATACTAACTATTGTTTCTTCAATTGCTGACACTTCTGTTTGTTTATCTCTTGAAGCGGTAGCCACCACTTCTTTTAGTAGTATGGAAGCTTGTTCGGTGATGTTTTTGGTTATCTGATCAAGCAAAAACTCGTTTAAGTATAGATTAACTTCTGAGACTACCGATTTGATGTTATCAAATATCCCTCTTTCAGAAACATCTTTTACAAGTGTTTCAGCTTCTACTAATCCATCTAGTTTAATCTGTATCATCCATTGACCTTTATCGTTCATTAAAGCTATGGAATATCTAGTTCCAGGGATTTTTGTTTCATACATGTTATTACACCATTTTTTCTTATTAAACTAAATTATTCCAGCAATATTAATCAAAGTCTTACTGCTAACTAATACTATAACTTTCAAATTTAAAACGTTTACGGATTTACGTCTTTGATAATAATATCTCTGAGGGTAAATCTTTAAACTGTCGTATATTATAACAATATGCTCATGAGCAAATACGTAGAGAACGTGTCATCTTCCATGCAAGATAAAGCAATGATACGTAATGTAAGTATTATAAGCCACGTTGATCATGGCAAAACAACTTTGTCTGATCATCTTTTACAAGCAGGGGGTTTGATTTCACAAACAATGGCAGGGACTGCAAGAGCACTTGATTACCTTGATGAGGAACAGAAAAGAGGAATAACTATCAAGACTGCTAATATATCTATAGTATACCAACATAACAATATTTCACATTTGATTAATCTAGTAGATACACCTGGTCATGTTGACTTCTCAGGAATGGTTTCGCAAGCATTACGTTTAGTGGATGGTGCAATTATCGTAGTAGACGCTGTTGAGCAAATTATGGCTCAAACTGAATCAGTAATTAGGCAAGCGATGGGAGAGTGTCTACGTCCGATATTATTCATAAATAAGATTGATCGATTAATAAACGAGCTCAAATTGCCCAAAAAGGAGATAGAAGTTAGAATAAACAACATAGTTCAAATGGTTAATGAGTTAATAAATCAATATGCCCACGCTCAATTTAGAGAAAGGTGGAAGGTTAAATTTGATAATGGAACTGTAATAATTGGGTCGGCATTAAATGGTTGGGCAATATCAGCATATTCCAAAAATGCTCCCTTATTTGAGGAAATAATTAAACTACACTTGGAAAATAGTTCTAATGAACTGAAAATTAGTTTTCCTATAAAGGAATCAATTCTATCTTCCATCATAGAAAACGTTCCTAACCCTAAAGATGCCCAAAAAGACCGTTATAAGCATATAACACAATTCATTGACCAGAAATCTGAGAAGGCACTAATAGACTGTGATGATAAAGGTCCTACAATTTTATGTTTAGGGAAGCTATTGTATGAAGATAATAGAGGTTTAATCTCCGTTGTTAGAATCTTCTCAGGAACAATAAAATCAGGAAGTGTTCTCCTCAATAGAAGGACGGGGGAATCTTCTAGAGTTCAACAAGTTTGTATCTATAAAGGTCAGTCTCTTGTAAAACTAGATTCAGTTGGAGCAGGTAACATAGCTGTTCTTATTGGAGTTAAAAACGTCCAAATAGGCGATACTATTGTTGATAAAATAGATAAATTCCCTAACATTCTTTTTAAACAGATATCCTACCTTCAAGAATCAGTTATTTCTAGACGAGTGGAACCAAAAAAGGTATCTGATATACCAAAACTGTTGAAGTTATTGGATATACTGGCATTAATTAAACCAAATTTCCACCATTCAACAGATGAGAATACTGGAGAGATGAAAATATTTGGTATTGGAGAACTTCAACTTGAAATTATAATTGGTGAAATTGAAAAAAGTAGCATAAAAGTAAATGTTTCAGATCCAGAGGTAACTCTTGTTGAACAAATTGAAAAAGGAGTAATATTAACGAAACAAGATCAGCTGGATTTACTACAAATCACTCTTGAATGCAAACCAACAACCCATATAGAAAAAGAATGCATATATTCAGACCATAGAGACAATTATCTAGTAATTGAGAATAAAATGGGAGGAGAAGAAGTGAATGATTTATTGAAGACAGGTTTTCGAAATGCGATTCTTAAAGGACCTTTACGAAGTTATTTGGTACGAAAACTAACCGTTATTGTTAAGGAAATTAAAGAAATCAAACCAAACTCTATTAGATATGAAATAATGATTCCTTTAGTAAGAAATGCAATTCATGAAGCTCTTATTGAAGGTAATGTAGGTATTTATGAACCGATTTATTTATTCTCAATCAATACGCCTCTTCATTATATGGGAGCTGTCTTAGTTGTGATTCAAAGATCCAATTGTGATATTTCCGAAACAGAACATCATGTTTTACGAACAATAATTAGTGGGGAAATAAGTGTAGAATCATCACTTCAAATAGCATCCGAATTAAGAGGAGCTTCTGAAGGTTACGCCTTTTGGCAATTTGAATTTCAAGGATATAAGAAAATAAAATCAAATAACTAATATTTTTTATTGTCTATTTGAAGTTAATTAGAAAGTCTAAAATTTAGATATTTGAAATTTAGTATAAATATAGAATACTGAAATAATACGTGTAGAATACAGAAAGAATCAATGAAAGATATGGTGTTTCTAATATAATTGAACAAAAGATAATATAGGTGGCTCAGAACTCAAGATCCTCAACATCAAGTTCAGTAAAGGGTTAGATTCGTCATTGCCAAATAAAAATACTATGTCTTACTTTTTTATTTTCCCATTCCAGTAATAATTCTTTCAGAAATCTTTGAGCATTGCTCAAGTATTCTTTCTTTATTCAATGTTTTATGCTTCCTATTTTCATAAACTATCTTGCCATTGATGATAAGATCTGTAACGTCTGAACTAGATGAAGAATATATGATATTAGATAAGATATTATTTTGAGGCCAGGAGTGACTCCTTTCAAGAGAGAGAATGGTGATATCGGCTATTGAATTATTAGAAATGCCCCTTGAGTCGACACCTAGAGCTTTCATACCATTAACAGTACCTAATTGAAGTGTTTGTGAATTTTCTAGAACTTTAGGGTTGTTAGATTTATATTTCTGAAGCATTGCTGAAGTAGATATTTCTTCAAGCATCCCAAGATCATTATTAGAGGCATTGCCATCTGTACCTACTGCAACATTAATCCCTAAATCAAGATAATTGTGAATCGGTGCAATCCCACTAGCCATCTTGAGATTAGATTGGGGGTTATGTAAAACAGTAAAGTCTGTTTCTTTCATAATCTTCCAATCGTTGTTTGAAGTATCTACACAATGAGCAGCCAAGATTTTACCCTTTGTTAAACCAAGTTTATGTATATATTCAATAGGTGACATACCAAAAATTTCTAGAGCCTCTTCAACTTCTCTTTTTGTTTCACTAAGATGAATATGGATTGGTAAAGAATTCTTGAGAGCTAAATCCTTTACTTTGTGCATATAATCCTCTGGAACTGTATACGGAGCATGTGGTCCTATACCAAAATTAACTAATCGATTTTTGTTTGGGAATTTGCTGTTTAGTAGATTAGAAACATGTTTCCAAGTATTTTCAAGACTACCTGATTCCGGGGTATTATCAAAAACTGATGGACAAATTAACGCTCGTATTTTAGCTTCTTTCGCCGCTTTTTCGATAGATTCTGCGTAAAAGTACTGATCTATAAAACCTGATGATCCAGATTCAATCAATTCAAGACAACCCAAGAGAGTGCCATAGTAAGCATCCTCGGGAGTCATTTGACGTTCAAAGGGCCAAATGTAATCATTTAACCAAGTCATCAATTTTTCATTATCACAAATCCCTCTTAACAATGTTTCAGGAATGTGAGTATGTGAATTTACTAAGGAAGGAATTACAATGTGATTTTTGCGTTCTAGCTTGTCATGACCAGACACTAACTTCTTAACGTCCCCTGCTTTTCCAACCGCAACAATCTTATTATTTTCAATAAGAATGCCACCTTGTTTGATTACTTTATTGCAAGTTGATCCTGATACAATAAACTTAGATTCAATAAATAACTCACTCATTAGCACTCAGTGTGATTCTAAAAACTAAAAAGAAAAGTCTTTCCCTTCCCTGGAATAACAAATAAGTAGTTTATATTTCTTCTATATCAAAGATTTTTGACAATCTAAAGTCACTATCTAGTACTTCCCTTACCTGTTTGGATGAAACAGTTAGATGTATCCTTTTAGAGCGACCATAACGTCCTTTGCTAATGACTTGAGCTGTAACAATTCCAAGCATATCTAACTCATTAATCAAATCTCCTACTCTTCTTGCTGTTAATTTATCTAATCTGACTAGCTTACAAATTTTATTGTAAATTTCGTAAACATCTCCTGTGGTGATTTCATCATTCTTTCCTTCACCGAGATAGATTGCCTGTAAAACTGCTTTTGTTTGAATTGGTAAAGATGTTAAAACCTCAACAACGGTGTTTCTTTCTATTACTTGTTGAGCTTTGCGTACATGAATTTCAGTAATCTTTTCTTCACCATTACGCTCAACAAGTTCAGCTGCTACACGTAATAGATCAAGAGATCTTCGAGCATCTCCATGCTGCTGGGCTCCTATGGCCGAGCATAGATTAATTACTCCAAAATCAAGAACATCTTTGTGAAATGCTATTTTAGCCCTTTGTGTAAGAATATCACGCAACTGTTCTGCGGTATAGGGAGAAAAAACAATTTCCTCTTCGCTCAAACTACTTCTGATTCTTGGATCTAATACTTCCTTGAAGTTTACATCATTGGTGATGCCTATAATGCTGAGTTTTGAGAAATCTAAATCACTGTTCATACGTGTTAAAATGTACAATGATTCAGTACTCTTTTTGTAAAGCATATCAACTTCATCAAGAACAGCAACATGAAGAGTATGAAGTTCGTCTAAAGCATCTCTAAACTTCTGATAGATGATATCAAAGTGCAAACCTGTAAAAGGAACATTAATTCCAACATCTTCACATAATTGTGTCAAAACACGATATTTTGTATCCACGTGCTGACAATTCATATAACTGTATTTAAAAGATAAATTCCTTGAATCTGCTGTTGATTTTAATTTTGACAAGACTTGTTTAGTTACAGCTGTTTTCCCTGTTCCTGTTGTACCATAGATGAATATGTTAGAAGGTGTGCCACCTTTTAGAGAGGGGGCAAGAATTTTTGCTAACTCTTCAAACTTTTCGCCTCTATGAGGGAGAATATCAGGAACATGATGAGGACTAAGTACCTCTCTATTGGCAAATATGTTTGCGTCAGCATCCAGATATCTATCAAATATATCATCTATGCTATCTGATGATTTTTCATCCATTGGTTTCAGCTCGTTGCTACTATGATTTTCAAATGGTTGTTTAACTTTGTCGATAAATGACGTCTATAATGAACGTAAGTACACTGAATTAAAGTAAGAGAAATCTAGTGTAAATTCACGCTAATTTGAACAAAACCTTAGGTCTACCTCTTGTAGAGCGGGGGACAGATTCTTTTTTGATGACGCCTTTGTTTATGAGTTTTGCCAAGTTATCATATAGAGTAGATCTAGGTATGTGTGTCATAGAGACAATTTGTCCTCTTGTAAGAGGGCCATTATCTGCAATAAGACTAATAAGAAGATTTTCTAATTCGATTTCATAATCAGTCTCATCAGAGTAAACATATACTCTTCTACTACTTATTACAACCCCTTGAATCTGTGATTTTTTGCTAATTTTCTTTGTCAATAGGTTCTTACTATGGGCCATGTTATCACTCTTTGAATTTTTTTCTACGATGTTAGAGGATTTATGTCGAATAAATAATTCAATATAACCTACAGAATATCAGAGTAATATCTAAGACTTTTTGTGAGTATGATTATATATACATGACTGAAGATGGCAGTTAATAAAATAAACAATCTTAGAATTGATATATTAAATGCTATTAATGAAATCGAAAATCGTCTAGAGTTACTAGGAAGAAATGATACAATATTCGGTTTTGTTAGCTCGAAATACATCAAATGCGGAAAAGTAAATTGTAAGTGTGAACGGGGAGGACAATATATGCATGGACCTTACTACTATCTGCGAATGGAGCCTGAATACAAATATAGTAGATATTTAGGTAAGAAGATACCATCAGCAATAACAGAAGGTATTGATATTGGAAAAAAGATCAAAAACTTAAGTGGAAAAAAGAAGAAACTATTAGAAGCGCTTGAAAACCTGGAAAATATCTGACTTTTTTAAATACTAATTTCTTTAATATACTGATAAGCATTGCAAAATGTAATACGTAATAAATACAGCATACACAATGAACACACCACTTCACACAGCATGAAAATTGGGCTAAAGACCACCTAATATGCACAGCTGTATGTAACAATTCTTTTGTGAATGGATGTGGGGATTCCGTTCACCCGTTTTTGAAAAGCTTGTGAACAGAAGATATCATCCGGCAAAAAAAGTAATGTGTTAATTCATGTGCTCAACATAAAAAATATTATTGTGAACAAAAAATCAAGACCCCTTCATTTCCACTGCAACTCGGTGTGTAACCCAAGAATCTGGTGTTCACAAGGTGTGAAACGTCTTAAACTGTAAATAACTAAACAATCAGCCCATTATGCTACATTTCCTTTGGAGACATTCACAAAAGAGGAGAAAAATCGGAAAAAAGAAAGCAATTATTGAAGAAGAAAAGAAGATTGTAAAAGAACTTTAACTAAACAGTAGACTTAGGAGAATAGTTAAATAATTCCGTAAAAGAGGAGATTTAGCATAGAAGATGTTAAATTGTTTAATGTCATGGAGTAGCAGGGTGAGATAATGGTTAATTTTGATATAAAACTTTTAGAAGAATTATCTAATGAATTTGGTCCTAGTGGATTCGAATGGGAAGTTCAAAAGAAATTAAAGGAATATGTGAAAACTTATGCTGATCGGATACTACAAGATAGAACAGGTACACTGATTTTCACAGCGGATGGAGATGGAAACGGTCCAAAAATAATGATTGCAGGTCACGTTGATGAAATAGGGTTTCAAGTAGAAGCAATAACTAAGGAAGGTTATCTAAAGTTTCATCAATTAGGAGGATGGTGGGATCAAACATTACTGTCACAGAGAGTGGTAATTAGAACAGTTGAAGGGGAAATGATACCAGGAATAATTGCTGCAAAACCACCACATGTAATTGAACCTGAAGAAAGGTCTAAGGTAGTTAAAAAAGATAAAATGTTCATAGATATAGGATGTTCGAACAAAGAAGAAGCAAAAGAGTTGGGGATAAGAATAGGAGATCCAATAGCACCACATTCAATCTTTGAAATATGGGAAAGACCTAGAATAGTAGAAGGGAAAGATGGAAAATAAGATGAAAAAAGTACAGTAAAATTAGCTGTAGGGAAAGCTTTCGATGATAGAGTAGGAGCAGTAATAATTGCGGAGATAGTAAAGAAAATAAAAAAGGAGGGTATTAAACATCCAAACGTTATATATGGGGCAGCAACAAAACAAGAAGAAGTAGGGTTAAGAGGAGCAAGAACAGCAGCACAGATGTTAAAACCAGATATAGGGATAGCACTAGAAGTAGATATAGCAGG
>DAOVRE010000056.1 GCA_030628305.1 Candidatus Heimdallarchaeota archaeon
AAATGGTGATGTCGAGGAATTAATTCCTGTTGAGTTGAAGGGTCTTGATTCTAATCTCCTTGTAAGTGACGAATATGTTGAATACCCATCTACAGACAACTTGACCATTGGGGCGATAATATCCAAACCTAGAAATCTTGAACCCGGTAAGAAATATCCTGTTCTTCTTCAAGTTCATGGCGGACCAACTGGTCAATATTTCAGGAACTTCAGTATGTTTGATCAAATTCTAACAAGCAATGGTTTTATTGTTTTCAAACCAAATTTTAGGGGGTCAACAGGCTACGGTAGAGATTTTCAAGATATGAATATACTTGATATTGGTGGGGGGGATTTAGAAGATGTATTAGCGGGCGTTGACTATCTTAAGACTCTGGATTATGTGGATTCAGAAAGAATAGGTATTTTTGGTGCATCATATGGTGGATATATGACATTCTGGGCAACAGTTAAACAGCCAGAACTATGGAAAGCAGGTGCTGCGAGTGTTGGGATTACAGATTGGATGAAACTATATGAAAGTAGTATGCCCCATTTCAAACATTACCAACATACATTGTTTGGAAAACCAGATGAAAATAAGAAGTTATACCATGAAAGATCCCCCATACATCTTGCTAAGAACCTCAAAGCACCATTATTAATTACTCATGGTACTCATGACCCAAGATGTTCTGTTGAACAATCTAGAATCTTTCGAGATGAGTTGTTAAAATTTGGATGGAGAGATGGGAAAGAAGGAGATAGAACGTTTGAATACATTGAGTACTCAGACATTGGTCACGGTGGATCATCTGATCAAGAATTCCGAATTCGATCATTTACTGCACAATTAGATTTTTTCAAAAGACGTTTGTGATGAGCGCTCTTCTTACTCTTATTTTCTATTAATTTGATTGGTTAGAAGCTGCTGGTTGAGTCCCACCCATTATTTTTTCTTCCCACAATCTTTTCATCTCATCACAAGTTTCAAGTAGATATTCCAATTTTCCTTGACCTACGATTTTACCTTCTTGAATTACGATAATATTGTCTGCTCTTCTCAAAGCAATTGGACGATGAGATACTGCTAAACAAGTTGATCCTTCTCTAGCAAAGACTCTTTTCCACAAAAGTTGTTCAGTTTCCACGTCAAGAGCACTCGACAAATCATCAAAAATTTGTATCTCAGATTTTCGAGCAAACATTCTAGCTGCAGCTAAACGTTGTCTTTGCCCTCCAGATAGTTTTACTCCTTTTGGACCAATCAAAGTATCTAAACCATCATCAAACTCTTCAACTTCTTTTCTGATTACTGCTAAATCGAGTGCTTCTTCAACATCTATAGATTCTTCTGGTAATCCCATTAGAATATTATCTTTGATTGTTTCACTAAACAATCTAGGAACTTGTGACGTATATGCTGTTCTTGGTGGAACAAAAAACTCATCAGGTTTCTCAACAAGCTCGCCATTCCAATAAAGACCACCATCATCATTAGGTAGTAATCCAAGAATGGTACGTAGAAGTGTTGTCTTTCCTGAACCAATTCTTCCTGTTATAACAGTTAAAGTACCTTTATTGATAGTAAAATTAATGTTGTTGATTCCTTTGTTTGAATCAGGATATGTATATGTTAAACCTCTTGCTTCGAATTTGCTGAGCCTATCTTTGTCCTCTATACTTAACATTTGAATTAGAGGAAATGGTTCCTTGACGTATATATCACCATGTTTTGCAAGATCTAATTCTGTAACATATTCATCTTCACTCTTAATGAGCTTGAACATTCTACCTAGAGATACCTTTGTGCGAACATAACGTGGTACCATATCTCCCATATTCCAGATGAACTCACCCAGCTCTCCAAGAATACCTACAAAGAAAGCTAGGTCCCCAACTGAAAATATACTATTCTGAAGATTACTTCCAACTAGTAAGAGAATAATTCCTATACCAAGATAGATGGTTGAATAATATATCGAATGTAGGAGTCTATGAAAGAATTCATCTTTCACTTCAGCTATACGTCGTTTATCGTTAATCTCTCCAAAGTACTCTAACACATTGTCTTCAGCTGTTGCTACCTTGATAGATTGTACGGACCTGAAAATTTCACCTATAGTTCTCGTCACAGCTCCTGCTGCCTTTCTACGTTGTAATCGTAATTTTGTAAAAATCGGGCGTGTAAAGAATATAAGTACCATCATAACTGCAAGAGGAATGCTAACGTAAAGAGTAATTTCCAAGTTAATGCTTTGCATAATGAAAAATGATACGCCTGTGAATATTCCTAAACTTATGAGTGATGTAAGATGGTAGACAAACCACATGGTTTCTTCTACATCCCCTCTGAACCGTGAAACTGCTTCACCCGAGGAATCTGGTAGAGCTACTGCTCCTGGTTTTTTAAAGATTCCATCCATCATATTCTTCCTGAGCAGTATGCTACTCATTAGAATGAATACCCACATCGTAAAGACGAAGACAAAATCTCCAACTAGTCTCATGGACAAGGTCAATGGAAGCACTAAGAGTACAAGAATCCAGATATTGATACTTATGTCCCATCCTGCAGTTCCTTGAAGCTGGTTAAAGATTTCACGAACAATTAGGCTAGCTAAGAGCGGTTGGAGGAAGAACAGGATATCCGATAGGAGACCTCCAATTACCAATCCTGGTTTATACTTTAACATCTCCCAAGATATCCGCATAACTTTCATTTTAACAACTCCTCTATTTCTCCAGTCTGTAGGAGATGGTAAAATTGTGAATCAAGATCATTCGCTAGGTCTTCTCTTCTACCGTATTCCACTATGTTTCCTTTGTCAATTATTAGAATATCATCAACCTTCTCCACAGTAGCTAATCGATGTGCAATAATTATTCCAGTTCTGTTTATCAAGAGTTTTTCAATTGCAGTATCTAGTAGATTTTCAGTGACTGGATCTAATCTAGATGACGCTTCATCTAGAACAACCAAGTTAGGGCTTTTGATGAAAACACGAGCTAAAGCAAGCAATTGTGCTTCTCCAGCAGATATACCATGTTCACTAGATGAGATGATTGTATCTAACCCTTCTGGGAGTTTTGAAAACCAATCATCCAAACCAATGTCATTTAGTATGGATATAATTTTCTCATCTGAAACCCGGCCATCAAATAATGTAACATTTTCCCTTACAGATGCTTGAAATAATTCTACACTCTGAGTTACATAAGAGATTTTGTCTCTCAAATCTCCTAGTTGTATATCTTTAATTTTGATGTTGTTTATTAAAATCTCACCGTCATCTGGTTTAGAATCATATAAACGGAATAATAACCTGGAAATGGTGGTTTTACCACTCCCCGTATGACCAAGAATTCCAAGTGTTTTTCCGGGATAAAGTTTGAACGAAATATTATTGAGTACATAAGTGTCCTTATTGTAAGCGAAATTCAACTTGTTGAATTCAATTTCCAATGGTCCAGATGGAAGTTTCTCTGTTCCTGTATCTAATATTTTTTTCTTCGTATCAAATAAATTGTTAATTCGATCTATTGAAGCACCTGCTCGTTGGAGGTCTTGCATCTGCCGTGTAATGATAAGTATTGGTCTCAGCAAAAGACCTGCGTAGATCTGAATCAAGAATACTGTGCCCAGTGATATAACATTATTTTCCAATAGAGGGATACTAGGAGCAAAAACCAATGTGTTGATTATTGCAATGACACCCCAAATTGACATCACGAATAATTGCCCTCTGACTAGAGCTTTTTTCCAAGCTTTGAAGTCCTTCCTTGAGTAATCGAAAAACTTACGCATTGCATTTCTGACACCACCATTAGCTCTTATGTCTTCTATAGCACTTAGACTTTCTTCTATTGTACCATACATATCCGCACTTGTTTGTCTTTGTTTCTCCCATGCTTTAACCGAGAAATTCCTCAAGATATACATGATGATAATTGCTAAGAGGGTGAAGGCTGTGAAAGCTACACCTAGTATCCAATGTTTTGTAAAGAAAGTGATTAGAACACCAACAATGAGTAAAAGGGATGTCAGAAGCTGTATTGAAAATGTTGAAAGAAACTGTGCTAAAGTGTTTACATCACCATCAATTCTTTCTATCATCTCTCCAGGTTTGTGTTCATTGTGAAAAGTCATATCAAGGTCTACGCAATGTTGAGTTAAATCATTACGAAGTTTATTTGTTGCAGACCATGAAAGGTTCTGATTAACGTAAACAGACCCTAAGGATATAGCTTGCTGAATGAGCATTAGGACAGTATAGATTGATGCTAATAATATGAGCGTTGCCAAAATATTTTCCACATTCGGCACTGGAATCCCAATGGTGTTGAGGAATGAACTAAGACTCTGGTTCACTGTTTCTTGAGTTGCTAAATCGATATAACTTTCAATTACCAAAGGAGTGAAAATTTGCAACGCGGTTCCACTAATCAATAGGATTGCCAATAGCACAAGCTTTCCTTTGAAAGGTGCTAAGTACTTCTTTTGTACTTCCCAATATTTTTGAAGTGGAACCTTCATGCAGTTCGGGTATCAAAGAGTATTTATAAAGATTGTAATTCCTAAGAAAAGAGTAAATTAAGTGGAAAAAATCAATAAAAAAAACTGTACAAAACTGACAGATTGATAGTTAAAGTTATGAAGTGTTGAAAGCCCTATCGCCTGCATCACCGAGTCCAGGAATAATATATCCTTTTTCATTGAGAATCGAGTCAACATCTCCTGCAATTATAATGACATCAGAATTGTGTTTCTCTATTCTTTCTATACCATATTGTGATGCTATTGCACAAAGAATAATGATTTTCTTAGGTTTTTGATTCTCAATTTGTTTAAGTAAGAAAAGTAGAGTAGATCCGCTTGCGAGCATCGGATCTACTATCACCACAATGCTATCTTCTAAGTAAGGTATATTTGTATAAGTACAATCTATTCGAAAATCTTTCCCATCATCCTGAAGTTTTTTCCCTCTTGAAGCTGATATCACTCCCAAGGAAGCATCTGGGAGCGTTTCAAGAACTCCATCAGACATCGGTAAAGCCGCTCTTAAAATAGAAATAATTACAATGTTATCAACTATTTTTTCATATTTTGCTTTACCTAAAGGAGTTTGAACACTACTTGTCTTAGAACTTAGATGTTTTGCAGCTTCAAAAGCTAAAAAATTTCCCAAACGTCTTAAATTTGATCGGAAGTCTGTTGGAACGGTGTTCTTATCTCGTAATTTGCATATAATCTCTGATACAATCACGTTGCTCTTGCTAATATTTTCCCACATTATGTATAGGTTTGATTTCCTATTAATAAATTATTTCTGCACAGTTTGACAAAGATTCTTTTAATCATTAAATAGAATACTTCATCGTTCTTTTATTTTAACAATACTGAATCTAATGTTCCAATCATCGTCATTGTAGATCTCTAATGAGAAATCACTTTCTAGTGTTTCATGCAAAAAATATGTGTCTTTTTCAATTTCCTCTGCGAATTTTACCTCTACGTAAACTCCTCTCCCAACAAAATCCCTGTTATCTTTCTTCATAGCGGAAAAAATGACCATGTCACTATTACTAATTAGATTAAGGCATTTTGTCATAACTTTTTTTCCAGAAAGATTTTTCCATTTTTTCTCATATTTTGCAGGATTGACAATTTCTGCCTTTGGAAAGATTTTTTTGATAATTTTTATTTCCCTTCTCTCTTTTTTTGATTTGTATATTAGCATAGAATGAGCGTAATAGATTTTGGGGTAAACTCGATACTTCTTCTTTTTGTACAACTCTAGAAGTACGCAAGCTGAATAAAAAGCATCACAATTTGCTCTATGTACTCCATACTCTCTTACAATCTTTTCAATTTCTTTGTTATTTATTATGCTAGTTGTATTTTCGTTTAGAAGATGTTTTCTAGCTTCTGATAAATTTACAAGTTTTCGTTTCTTGTACTTTGTAGGTATTTTGATGTAATCAGTTGTTGCGAGCATGATACAAGGAGCAATTCTAATCTTACATGTTTCTGGATTAATGTTCCAAGGTTCATGAAGAAGGAATTTATCAAAATCAAAATTGTTATTATATGCAGAGATGAATTTTCCAGTTAATATCTTTCTAACTTCATTGGAGACTTCCTTGATATCTTTCTTAGCACTCTGAATTTCATCAAGTTTAATGATACCTTTTTCAAAAATCCAAGCGTTCTTGGTTTTTTCGTCCCATTTAGTTATATCATAATGAATTAGATTATGGTAAACCTGTTCTATCTTTTGTTTTGTTAAATTAGCTTTCATGATAGATATTTCAACAACATGATCTCTCTGCCAGCCATCTAAGCCAGTTGTTTCTATATCTATGACATATATGTCCACAAACCCACTTCCTAATTATATTGATGCTTTTTACTATTTATTGTACACTTATTTGTTCCATGTTAAACAGCAAATAAAAATATTCTGTGGGTATGGTAATGATTTATCGCTGACAATTTGTTTTAACAGCTAAGATTTCATATAATTATCAAATTTTTTTTGCCCTGCAAATATATCTATTTCAAGAAAATTTTCTGGGGGTACTTTTGTACAGTTCGTTGTATCATTGTATGCACACAATGGATTGTAGGCTGTATTGAAATCGACAATTATTTCACCATGAGAAAGTTTCTCTAGTTCAACATATCTTCCTTCTTTATAAGATTCCTTCCCAGTAGTTTTATCTTCGAAAGGTAAGAAGAAATAATCACCATCTATGGGTCTAAAAACAGTCAATTTGTTTTTCACTCCATCAAATTCAAATTCAAAAGAACCATAACGGAAGTACTTCCTTTCGTCACCCATTGATGTTTGAATTGTGATTTCCCCAGGATTGTTATTTTTTTCAAATTTAGCAATTACTCTAAATTTTTCATCTATGGGAAAATGTGACATCTCTTTGAAATTCTCTTTCTGTTTCTCCAGTAAAGGAGAATGAGGAGAATTCTTGAAGGCTTTATCGTATCTTATTCGTCTTTCTATAATTTTATCTTCGTAAGTTTTATTATTCATACAACCACACTACTGATTGAGAAATAGTTATACAGATTATTTAAAATAATTCTTTGAACAAGAAAAAAGTAGAACCAATACCCGTTGCTATCGTACTGTGGATACTTTACTATCGATCACCCCACCATAAAAACAACAAATAAATTCTAGTCAAACAAAAAAAGATAAAATCAAGCAATTAACTAGGCAAAATAAGCGAATGTCTAGCTATTGGCCGGTGCTGGAGTTTTACCGGGGTTGTAAAAAGAGCGAGCAGAAAAACGTTTTTCGGTGTCCTTTGGCTCTTCTAAAGCCCTTTTGTACAAATGCCTTTTTTAACACCACTCAAAAGACTTTCACTGGGGACGTAAAAGTATTGACGACTGTACCAATCCTTAGGAGTTTCACTGGGGCGGTAAGAAGTACTGACATCTGTTCCAATCCTCAACAGTTTATGGATAAACTATCATGATAACAGCTATTATTATCATATACAAATAATAATTGAATAAGAATAATCGTTGCCAAAGACCAGATTTGCCAATTTTTGGATTTTTAGAAAGTAAAAATAGAGTAAAGAAAACAATACCCAAAATCTGAACTACTATTGAAATTGCTAGAAACCACTCTCCACTTATAGTTGCTAAAATACTAGGTATAGTTAATAGGGCTAAATATCCCAGACCAGCAAATATTCCGTGAATTTTCCCTGAAACGCTCTCTTCTTCCCCTTTAGGATCTTCCGGGAATAAACCAGCTACATTACCCGCTCCAAAACCGAAAATAAAGATTAATATTGCAACAGTTAAAACAACATACCCGCCCATAAAGGGCATGTAAGCATGACTGATAAAACCGATACTGAAAATTATTAAAGACAATCCCCATATAAACCACCAGATAGATAGTATGGTTTTGAATCTACTTTCTTTATTTCCTAACTCACTCATAGTGTCTTCAACATGACTATAATTGTCTTGGAAATATCCTAAGATGAATGTTATTATGAAATCACCCAATAATGCAAATATTACCAAAATTGCTGAAATCAAAACAAAATCTTCTACACTCATCAAAATGATATGATGTATCATACTATATTAATTAACCTAAATTCTCATTTACGTGAAAATATCTTCTGTTCTTAATCTGGTTTATACTTCTCGTTTAAAACTACAAATATCTCATTAGCTATCTCTTGAGATCCACCAGAATCATCACAAACACCTGTTGGAGCAAAAACATACCACAGTTTAGAAATTTCATCTAATTCTCCATTTCTTACTTTGTTAGCTACCTTTTGAATAAACGATCCTACATCTTCACAAGTATCAAAATAGGAAAATGTGGATGCATTTCCATACGACATCATTTCATCTGCAGCTTCATCTAGAAGTAATAGGAGATGTTGAATCTCTTTTTCCATTGTTCT
>DAOVRE010000246.1 GCA_030628305.1 Candidatus Heimdallarchaeota archaeon
ACAGTGGCATTACGAAGGTTTTCAGATTGATCTCTATATATACTTTTATTGAAATTGGGGAAGTTACCTTTCTTTTTACCTAATATTCGAGATTCATCCCGTGCAGTTTTTTGCACAAAAGCCATCACTTCATTTGCTTTAGCTAACCCCTCTTCTGAATCATAACGAATTTCTAGTTTTACAAGTAAATCAGCAAAACCCATAATTCCAAGACCTATTTTTCGATTAGCTTTAGTTATCTGTTCGATTTCTGGAAGTATATACTGATTTTTTTCTATTACATTATCTAGAAAACGAACAGCTGTCCGTACGGATTTTTCCAGCAAGTCCCAATCGATTTTACCTTTTTTTACGTGCTGCAAAAGGTTAACAGAACCGAGATTACAACTCTCCCAAGCTAGCATGGGTAACTCACCACAATTATGAGTACTGATTCCATTTGCTGAAAAGGCATTTTCACCAGGTATTTGAACATCATAAACTTCTTTCTTACCTATATGAATTATATCCGAAATATTGGCTAAGAAGCGTTCTCTATTTTGATCTCTTTTGTAACTCACTAATCTTTCATCCAATATTTGTTGTTTCTCCACATCTGCAAAACCAACAAGTTCAGCAAAATATGTAAGATTATCCTTAGAGATTACAAGCTCATGCTGTGGCTTAGTTTTATACTTCTTGTATCCACCTTTCCCATCGGGTATCTCTCTATATTGTTCATTTCTTCTGTTTCGATAGATTGTTGAAGCAATACCCATTCTATGAAGCATTCTTTGAACAGCTCTAAGTGTATCAAGATTTGATTGAGCTAGACGAACAGAGACTCCTTTGACTTGTGTTCCTTGAACTGAACCATCTGCATCAAACAGACCTTTTAGAAAGCCTACATGAAAATCATAACTTGTTGTTTCAACAAGGGGTGTAAGTAATTTAGAGCCTTGAGACATACCATAATTTTCAGCCAAATCATGAATAGCCCTTAGCTTCAGTACGTGTTCATCACGATTTTTTATCCTAAAGAATCCTTTGAAATCTGAACGATGGGGAAGATTGAAGGCATGTTCTTCTATTTCACTCCTAATAGATTGAGAACCATGATTTTCACCCCAAACCATTATCCTTGCATTTCTTTCTGTTATAACACCATCACCAAGTAGCATACCTAAGAGATATCCATCAGCATAGGAACCTTCTCCAAATTCCCAACGTGAGTTTCGATTATTACTTAAGACTAACTTATCACCAGGTTTTAAATCAACAATTTGTTTCCATTTTGTTTCTAAATTATTTCTAGTTATTCTAGTTGCTACTTCGACTAGATGATTTGCAGTTCCTTGAATTGAGTAACCTCTATCTGTATTTATTTCAAGAATATCTTTGTAACCAGTTGAGAAAAAACCTTTGTCAGTGGTTGAAGGATATTTACCATTGTGTAAAAGGTTTACTTTTTGATCAATTAGATCATGAATCATTTTAGGTCCTTTGTCAGTAGATACCCAAGTTTCTCCAACTAAACACGGGTTAGTGCTCTCTATCTCACCTAATTCTGGAGTGGGATTGTCCTTATTTATTCTATCAATAAATACTATTCCAGGTTCTCCATTCTTCCAAGCCATTTCCACAATTTTATTGAAAACTTCCTTAGCATTCATCATTCCAAGTGCTTTGTTTATACGTGGATTTATAAGATCATAATCTTCATTTTTTTCTACAGCTTTCATAAATTGCTCTGTAATAGCTACTGAAAGATTAAAGTTGGTCAAACGAGACTGATCCTCTTTACAAGTGATGAATTCCATAATATCAGGATGGTCAACTCGTAGAATACCCATATTAGCACCCCTCCGCCTACCACCTTGTTTCACTGTATTAGTTGCTGCATTAAATACTTCCATAAAGGAGAGAGGACCACTTGCTATACCCCCGGTAGTTTTTACCTTATCATTTTTTGGTCTAAGCTTAGAAAAACTGAAACCTGTGTTATGAATTGTAATAAATTGTGTATTCCCCCCCAGATAATTTTGATACCGAGGAACTGTAAAATCGTAAAATTGCATTTTCTCGTGAATTCTACTTGTTTTCTTCACTTTTATTTTCCTACTTGTTACTAATCTAGTTTTCCTAGGATTCTTTTCAGTAAACAAGAGTTGAGTATAACCTGTTGGAAACTCGATACTCCACCATGAACCCTTAATCGCTCTATCCCTTTTATCTTCTCTAAACCTTACTTTACAATTGATACCAAGAAGAGATAAATGACGGACAATAAAATCCTTTAATTCTTTGTTTCCTGTAGCTATACCAGAAAAATCTTTTCCTATCCAGCCATCAGAATCTATCAATCCTGAGATTATAGCTTTCGGATTAGAGCATAGAAAAGTCTCATTAGGTGGCAACTTCTTCTTTGCATTGTTTTGATTGAGTTCTACAAATCGTTTAATAAAGTCTGCTAATTTAGGATTAAAATTGCCACCAAAATCATTGTAATTTTCTCTTTGATTATATCGAGATGTTATAGAAAGCGTCTTACATTCATTTCGTTTATCAGTGTATATACTTCCAGTAACACCATCAGCATATGATGAGACAATTGTTGAAATTCGATCTAAGTAATTATTATCCTTTGAATGGAATCTTAACCTAATACCATTCTTTGTTGTATCTAAACTTCCATCACCTAGGAAGAATCCGTATAACCACCAAAAATCTGGTTCTTCATTAATAAATAAATTATCATGAAATGACGGCGTAACCAACCAGTCTCCTTCTTCCAACTCATCTGCTCTTTTTGATTTGTATTCTCCACCACTTTGCTTGTTAGGATATGGTTGATAAACAATAAAAGGATGCCAATCAGTAACTTTTACAAAACCCTCAGTTCCAAAGTCTATTCTAAGATAAGAATCTCTTTCAAATTTCCATAAATGTGAGACTTTTGCTCTCGTAAATGACTCAGTTGTTACATCAAAAGAAAATACTGTAAAGGGATCACACGAGTATCCTTTCTCATCTGTAGGAATTTTTGAGAATTCCGGTATTTTCTCAATTGGTATTAGGCCATATTCAATTGTTGGTATTATTGTGCCACTAGCACAACATCCCCCGCCACCCTGATGAATTAGAGCAGCATTTTTTACAGCATCAAAAATAGAAGTCATGTCATCCTCTATCGGCAGGACAAAACATGCACTGAGTTGCCCTAGGGCTGTTCCTGCATTCATTAGTGTTGGTGAATTAGGTAAGAAACGGAGTGAAGTCATTAATTCTAAAAATTCTACTTTTTCCTCTTCTGTATTAGCAATGAAACTCGCTACACGATTAAACATTTCCTCTGGTGTTTCTATCACTTTGTTATTTTCATCTCTGAGAAGATATCTTTTTTCTAGAACAGTTTGAGCGTTTTTTGATAATATTCCTGCTGTCACAATAACCCCTTTCTTAATGTATTTTTACTTTGGTTTATAAACCCCGACGAGTTTTTTGACTTGTTGCATGATTTTACAAAATCGAAACTACAAGTAAATATAATAAAGGATTCGAAATGATATTTAAGCCTTTACAACATTCATCTATTTGAGAGTTCAACCTCTCTAAGTCACGTAGAAATCCGACAAAAATAATACGCGAAAATTACAGAAACGAGATTGATTTTA
>DAOVRE010000046.1 GCA_030628305.1 Candidatus Heimdallarchaeota archaeon
CGCTCAACCACCTTGTATGGCGCGATGAAAGTTCAATCCTTGTTGATTGACTCGAGTGCAAGAGAAATGTATAAATGCAAATTTGTACAAAAATCAAGTTGATGTCAATTCGTCATATTTATGAATATCTGAAATCTAATATTCTCTGTAAGGTGAAACAATGTTTGAAAATGACTACGATATGACCCTGTCCAAAGAAGATTTGTTTATGCTCATGCTTGGTGGACTTGCTTTACTTTTCTCGTTTTCAGACATATTTGCTGGATCACAAGCTGCTATTTCCTTTCCTGCAATTATAGTATTCTTAATTGGATGGGGGTTAGTGAGATTTAGAAGGCGACCCCTTCCCAAACAAGTCCAATCAACTAGATTTATTTACTTATCTTTAGTTAAAACCATCAGAAATTATGCTCTCTTTTCGATCATCCTTCAAAATATCTTTCTCCTTAGTGGTTATGTACAAGTTAGTGATTTAGCGAGAGTAATAACAATCTACAATTTTGTAGTGTTAATGGTCGTATCCATAATAGAAATCGCTGGACATGTTACTGTACCAGATGATTTAGAAATTTTTCACGTAATCGAGGGGGAAGATGAGAAAACAATCAAGAAGAAACGGTTCACTCTTCTTTATGGACTCAGATTTTGGTTGTGGATAAGTATCACATCATTATTCGTGCTTGGATTTACAGTTTTCACACTTATGGTAGCGTTTGATTCTAATCTAATATTAGTTATCATCTTTCAGTTTGTAGCTCTCCTTCTTGGAGCAGGTCTTTTTGCATATACTTATTATGAAACTATGTCGTTTGGTAAACTTGAGAAACCAGAAATGATAATCAAAGCTGTTGATTATTATAATACCGTAGAGTTAAGAGAAAGAAGTTACGAGATGTTGGAAGATTATATAGAAAACAAACATGAAAATCTTGGTCTTCTATCTAAACTTGCTATTATGAATACTCAAGATGAAAATCATAATAAAGTACTTGATTTAACAAGAAAGATTCTTGATGAAACAGAGGAGAAAGAGGTTAATGTTCCACACATGATAGCTAGAGCTCATTTACTTCAAGCAATTAGTTTAAAGGCTATAGAGAATTACAAATTAGCCTATGATGAAGTGACTAAATCACTTCATTATGCATCAGATAATAATGTAGCAAGAAAACTTCGAAGAGATCTAAGAAGAATTCTTAAGGTTAAAAATCAAGAAAAAGAGTAAGAAAAAATTCTAACCTCTGTTATTCACGGGTTTTTCTGAAGTTTTGGCGATTACAGTTTACACAATGATTTTAAATGATACATATATAGCAAATTTAGATGAGAAAATGTTCCATCGATTCTACGCTTAATGAAGAACTACCTGCGAAACAGATTGCCAAATTAATTGATTCAGATATCGCTAAAGTAGAAATCAACATTGTGAGAAAGAAGGTTGGAACAATGGGATTAGATAGAAAGACTCTTGAAAAATCACATGTTCTTTTTATAACCTTACCAAGGAAAAAAATCTCTCAAGAAATGTATATAGAACTAATTTCATATATTGACATAGGCGGAACGCTCATCCTAACCTTGCCTTCTCCACCTTGGGAAGATCTGGGGAGATTCTTTGAAGAAATGATTAATGAGTTAGGTATAACATTTCAACCTAATTATGTATATGGTTTACCCAAAATCCCCTCTAATACTCGTTTTATAGGAGCAAAATTGACAATAACAAAGGCGCATATAATAAATTACAATGAAAATAAGGATTTTCTTAAAGAAAATGGTATAAAGAAATACATCCCTTTAGCTCTGATGGATAAGAAACCAGTGATTTTGGCCGGTTACAAACGAAGAGGAAAATTTGTCGTTATAAGCTCTCCTGAGATATTTACAGATATAAATTCCGATTTTCTAAATAGATTAGTTCTCCTTTCTTCACAGAAGATTGACTATTTATTGTCTGAAAAGATTAAGAGATATAGTATTGGAGAGAGTAATTTCAGTTTCCAACTACAACATGGCAGTTTACAAAGTTATTTATTGAGTCTTTACCATTATAAATTCATGTTTCTTCAAAAGGAAGTAGAATTTACTTCTAAAGAAGATTTAACAGATAGAATATACAAAGTATTATTGAAACAAAAGGTAATCGGTGATTTGCCTTCAAAACAAGATATATTCAACACAATTGAAAAAATCAAGATTAAGTGACTACTATGCTGATAAGAAGAATATTAATTGTTACGGACAGCGGTCTCCCAGTTTTCGATTATGAAGAATATTCAAGAGGAGACGAAGTTCTTGTCTCAGGGTTAGTCACAGCAATCCTCAAATTTGCAGAAGAAACCGAAAAAGAACGTCTTTCTAGAGTTTATTTCGAAGAAAGTCTTTATATTCTAAAAGTAATTGAATCTGTAATCCTTATTTTTCAGATTTCAGATGAAATGCCTGGAGAATATGCTGAGTATGTAAGCAATCAAATCACTAGAAGTTTTATTAATGATTACCGAGAAGAAGTAAAAAATTTCCGAGGAGACGTTTCTGTTTTTCATGGTTTTCAGGAAACATGTAAGGAAATACTGTTACAGAATGGGATAGAAATTGTTAACAGCTTAATCGACACGCCAGAAGGAGAAAAGCTTAAGGCGTGGTGCTTGTATTCTCTAGAAAACGAGGCATTGATAGTAAAAGCAAATTCTCCAAATTATAATATAGACAGTTTTACAATTTTTCAGGTTCTTGGAAAAAGTTTCAGAAAAGTCAGCGAAAATGTAGATAGATGCTCAAAAGGAACATGTTTTCATATCACACATGAAGGTAATTTGGTACAAGCGATTCTTCTACCATTTGTTTTCATAGTTATCGAATCGGCAATAGAAGAAATGATAGTACAGCGGTTTAGACAATTCAAAATTAAATCTCAACAGCAGCTAAAAGAGATCATCAATGAGTTTTACAAACCTGAAAAGATTCAGATTTTCAGCAAAAAGGATTTTACAGGCACTCCAGAAAAAATTACCAACTCAAGATATAAAACGCTCTATGATCTTTTTAACGCCGCTGAAAAGGGTTTAGAATATCTCTACAAATCACCAATTCATGTTCAGATTTTAAATATTGATAAAGGAGTTACAGTTATAATTAAACTTGTAAATAGAGTTGCCTTTTTAGAATTTGATTCACAACAAACTTCTGCAAGTATTATTGAATCAACAAAAAAGATGTTTGAGCAAGAACAGATTATTATGGACGATACCCCTGAAGCAACGCTAGAAAAATCGTAGTTGCTGTCAAATCAGCTGTTGAACCAGGATTTATCACTCTGGAATGCGAGGTTCGTAAATAGGAATCTAATTCATTTATTTTTTGTTTTCCTTGAACAGTATAAATCCCACCTTGTTTGATTATCAATTTTGCTTTCTTATTTATAGTAGTAGCAACTTCATTACCAAATCTCTTAGCTATGTGAGTATCTTTTTTTTCTGCAAGCAGTGTTATGTATGTTTGAATTATGGATTTCTTGAAATTGCTTGTTTCTTCGTAAACCTTAATGAAAGTTGAGTAACCATATTTTATCGTTAATTGATATTTATGTGCTAATTCATGAAAAATAACATCTCTTTCTTCGTAGAACTGAGTAAATTCATACAAATTAGTTCGTTCATGTTGATAAACTTCTAAAAACGAGTTAAAATCATCTTCGACTTTATTTGAAGGTAGAATTCGATTTGATACAAATTTAGTTAAAGCTTCAGTGAGATATGTACAATCATCAGTTGTAGAATTTTTCAGAAATTGTTCTGTTACATTCATTACGTTATCTAAATTTAATCTAACATTGGTTTTCAAACCTTCATTTGTGAAACAATGAGCTACTCCAAGAGTGATTGGAGAAAACATTAGTATTGTACCAAAGATAGTATTTGTTTCAGATTTGTACCAGGTTATAGCTCTTTGTAGAGCTTTCAAGATGTACAATCCAAGTTCTGCGTCTTCAAACCACAAGTGATTTTCAGCGACTAAAATCCCTCTCTTCGATAGACCAAATATAGGAGCAAATAGACTACTTCCACCCGCAAGAAAATCCATTGTTTTAGTATCTGCTAATTCATAATTGAATGAAGCTCCACCAGGTTTAGGTTCTGCTGCATATAGCAGATTATGAGCTAAAACTGCGCATTGTGAGATGTATAATTGTACATCAAGAGCTTTTCCTTTCACGTCATTGGGGTTTAGTGAAAAAGGCATTCTGAATATTTTTTTACGCACGATATTTTTAAGTAATCGGTTTTTGAGAGAAATTGCTTTTATAGACAAAATATGTGTTTTTGGAGAAAAAATCAATAAGTGTTTTCAAATTTGTAGAATGAAACTAGCGTTAAGTTTATTATAATTGGTATCTAATGTATAAATGATGTTTCCGAAAGGGAATTGTTCTCAGTTTTTTTGTAAGTTTCTTAATAGTATATTTTTTTTCCCTTTTGAATATCTAGGTGATAAACATGAACTATGAACTAAGAAAATCGGACTCCCTCGCTCAAGCAACAGGATCTTTTAAACAAAATCTGGAAGAAATAAATCTCAGATGGAATGAACACATAGTTAAACTAGGTGACCTAGGCCCTCAGATTATTAGAGGTATTAACGAATCAATAGAAGCAAGCAAGAATGAAGAAATTGTAGTGGTAGTCAAATCCTCTCTTTCCGAATTCGTTCAAGTCCTTGATGGAATGGATAAAACAAACGCTGAAATGGTGGATCTTATGATAGAGATGGAAGGTTTGGATTTCCCTCTTAAGACACCAAAGAGAATTTTGAAATTGTGTGAAAAAGAAGAGGATAACTCTAAAATGATACAGAACATTGTTCGAAATTTAAGCAAAACCTATAATTTTTTCGATAAAGTAAAAACAGATAAAGGATTACTTTTGAATTCTTTAAACTCTTTTGAAATAGCATTCGCGGATCTGCAAGAAATAATTAAACAAGGTTTAGAACTAACGGCTTTCCTTAAAACAGAACTAGAAAAAGAGCACAAAAAAGCTAAAAAATATTTAGGAAAAGTGTAAGCTTTTCTTTTTTCTTCACACTTTGATAATGAAAAAGAGTTATTAATCTACAGAACAATTAGTTTCAATGAGTAAAGATGAACATAATTTCTTTACAATTCGAATGACTAGAGCATTAGAGGACAATGTATTTGCAGAAGGCAAAACAATTTTTGAGATGATGGAAATTGCTGGTAAAGCAATTGCAGAGGAAATCATTAAATTTTGCAAAAAAGAATCGCTCAACTCAATTACTATCTTTTCTGGATATGGTAATAATGGAGGAGATTCTTTAGTAGCTGCAAAACTACTTTTACAACAAGGTTTTAGTTGCAATATTGTCATTTTTGGTAATAAAGATAAGTTTGACTCTTTGGCATCTCAAAGGAACTATGAGATACTTCAGAAGAAATTGCCAAAAGAGAATTGGTACTATGTTCGAGAACCAGAGGATTTCATCAAAATACCAGAAATAATGTTGGAAAACGAAGTTCTTCTAGATGCTCTCTTAGGAATTGGCGTTATTGGAGATTTAAGAGATCCAGTAAAAACAGCTGTTGAGTATCTTAACACAAGAAGTCAAGCTAAGATTATTGCTCTAGATATACCCTCAGGTTACAATCCTGAAACACAAAATGAACAATTTGTTAAACATCCAAATCTTATCATTTGTTTAGGTAGAAATAAGGTTCGTAAAGGTGATTTTACTGATGCACAAATTGTAGTTAGAAATATAGGCATTCCTGAGGATGCAGAAAAAATTATTGGTATCGGAGATCTCAAATGGTTTTATCCTATAAGAAAACTTGATAGTCATAAAAGACAAAATGGCGTAGTAACTGTTATAGCAGGTTCTCGGGAGTACATAGGGGCTCCAGCTTTGGCAGGTTTTGGGGCTTTTAGAACAGGGGCGGATTTAGTTTTCATTCTCACACCTTCCGATATTAGAAAAACAGTTTCGTCCTACGCACCTGATTTTATAACAATACCAGCAGCGGAAGGAGAAATCACACCAAATGATATTGAAGATATTTTCAATCACCATCGAACGAAAGGTTCTGCGTATGTAATTGGTCCTGGAATGATAGAATCCCAAACAACAAAAGATACTTTACTCGAGTTTCTTAAATCTAAAGAACCTAAGAAAGTTGTAGTAGATGCTAGTGCTTTAAGCTCAATGGAAGAGGAACACTTGTTTCTATTAAAATACCATCAATCTGTTCTGACTCCCCACAAAGGTGAGTTCCGTAAGATTTTCAATAAGAAACTATCGGGAGATGTCGATAAGGATGCAAAAATAGTATCGGATGTAGCTGCTAAGTGGAAAACAACAATTGTTTTGAAAGGTAAAAAAGACATTGTATCTAACGGAAAAACTACTAAAATCAACAAAACAGGTCATCCTGGGATGTCTGTTGGGGGTACAGGAGATGTTCTCACGGGCATTATTGGAGCTCTTCAAGCTGTTATTGATGATCCATTTCTCGCATCATGTTTGGGTGCCTATATCTCAGGAGCAGCTGGAGAACTAGCTGCAAAAGACTATGGAAATGGATTAATGGCTTCAGATATCCCCAACTATATTAATAGTGTAATAGAGAAGGCTTTAGCTTATAGAGCAAAGGAAATCTAAAGGAGTTAGGAAATCAGTAAGGGCTTGGGGATAATGATACAACAATTGTTCCTAAACCCAAGTGAACTGCTAAAGCAGGAGTGAGGAAGTTAATAATTTTCTCTCCTATTGGGAATTTGCCTTCTAAGCGAGATAATATCGTTTCTGCTGTTTTTGAGTCATCTCCATGGGTTATCATAACATCATATTTCTGGTTTTTCTTAATCCGTTCAAAGATTGAAGAAAGAACTTTATTGATTGCCTTATCCTTTCCAGTTGCTTGACCTATTGACTGCAATTTCCCATCTGTTAATTCGAGAAGGGGTTTAGATTTTATAAGTGACCCAATTAAAAACTTAATATGAGAGATTCTTCCTGATTTTTTTAGATTTTCAAGGTTATCCACATAACCTAATAGAATTGATTCATCTCGTATTTTTTCTACTTTCCTTATTATTTCTTCTTCAGGAACACCTTTTCTTGACAATTTTGCAGCTGCTAAAGAGATGAAAGCTAATACTCCTGAACTAAATTTGGAATCTACAAGATGGATTCTCTTGTCCTTAATTCTCTTAACTACAATACAAGCTGATTGATATGTAGCAGAAAGTTTTGAAGATATTGTAGTAATGAACATTGAGGAATAATTTTTCATGTTTTCATTAATTTTATCTAGAAAATCTTTTGGACTTGATCCTGAGGTCTTTGGTAAAGTATCATCATTTCTCAAAACTTCATAAAATTCAGCAGAAGTAATTTCGAATCTATCAGCAATAATCTTATCGTGATGATGGATATAAACGGGTACAATATCAATGTCATATTTCCTAGCTAATTCTTCTGGGAGATCACATGTACTGTCAACTATAACTTTCATAGTACTTTTTGGCAAATATTTTCATTCCTTTAATTTAATGCAGAATAGATACAATAATTGTTATAGATGCAAATTATGTTATATATAAGAAATATTAAGGTCTTTTATAAACAATTTGTCAAAACGTTGTCTTTCAACAAAAAACGATGCAATAAAAGCAGATAGCAGAAATAGTTGAGATTATTTTCCTTTATTTCTTGCTCTTTCTTCTTTTTTCACTCGTCTTTTTGCTTCTTTTTCTTCGATTTTTCTTTCTTTTTCTCTTCTTTTCTCCCTTTCCTTCATGAATTTTTCTTTCTCTTTTTCTTGCTTTTGTTTCTCTTTTTCATCCAATTTCTTTACTTCTTTCTTCAAAATAACAGGAATAGGCAAATCTTTTGTTTTCTCGGTAACTTTAGCAAAAAACTTCAAAGTGGTCATAGCAAACTTTGTCAAATGTAGTAAGTCTGCTGGCTTCTTTGTTAAATTAAATTTCATTTCAAAATTAGGTTCATCAGTTCTTACAGAAATCCATTGTAATTCTTTTGGATAGTTCTCCAAGCTTTTTGTGAACATCTTGCTGTTAACTAGTTGTTTTACAGCTCTAGAACGATTTGACTTGATAAGGAATTTGCCATTTAGCTCAAGATTAGGCGTAGGGACATCGTCAATTTCAACAAGGTAATCAAAATCCTTCTTTATGGCTGATTTGAGACGATAAGGTATCATTTCAAAAACCACTCTTGGTTTATCCTTGAAATTTGCTGCCATTCCAAATGAATCTTTATTTCTATAAAACAATCCATCAACCAGCATTGTTGGAAAACTAGTTCTAGGTAAGAGAATTAGCCACACTGATGCACTCTTTAGGATGAATTCCTCATTTAGTTGGCATCTTATCTCTACTTGCCGATCATTTGGATCTTTTCTGGCATAGTTAGTTATGTAAGGATCTAATGCTGTTAAGACATCATCAAAATATTCTTCTTTTTTCTTTTTGTTTACTATTTTTCCCCAAACATAAAATGCAACATACAAACCTATGAAACCTATAATTGGTATCAACATTGTTAAGATGCTTAGAATTTCTTCACCAATAGCCATACAATAACCAGCTCTCGTTATCGATTTTGAGATTCACCTATTTTAATACTTTCTTTTTGTTGTTCTTTTAGATTTTCATTTCATTGCTTTTCTTTTTGATAATAATACGACCTAATTTAAGAAAAGCATCATAAACGTTGCTACCAGTTAAAGCACATGTTGAAAAGTATTCTACGAGATCTATGTTCTGGAATTTATTTTTGAACTCATTAAGAAAGTGTTTGGATTGTTCATCAAAAAGTTGATTTTGATCATACTCTAGAAGATCATGCTTATTTCCAAGAATCAATAAGGGGATTTTGTAGTCTATTGAAGAATTAAGCTCCTCTAACCACTCATTTAGATTAGCAAAAGTCTCAGGTCTGCTCTTATCAAAAACTAAAAGCCCACCTTCAGTCCCAACATATTGCTTGGTTCTAATTTCTTTAAACTCCTTCTGACCGCCCATATCCCATATCTGAAAAGTTATTTCCATATCTTCATCCATATATTTGTGAGTAGCCAAATCTACTCCCAAAGTACTCATGTATTTCTCATCCAGATGCAAACCCATGAAAGAACGTTTCAAGGTAGTTTTTCCAGTAGCATAATC
>DAOVRE010000272.1 GCA_030628305.1 Candidatus Heimdallarchaeota archaeon
ATATGAAACTACTCATCCTGATAGTGAAATCTCTGTCTATTTCATAAAAAATACTTATCTTTATCGCGATGGCATTTATGTTGGTGAGGATGGTGAGGATTATCCCGACAGTCCCATTAGATTCATTAGTTTTATGAAATCAATATTTACAGCTTTAGAGCTACTAGAAACACCTATTGATATATTCCATGTAAATGACTGGCATTCTGGATTATTACCTTTCTTCTTAAAGACTGAGTATGGAGAACATAATTTATTCAAATCTGCTAAATCAGTTTTTACCATCCATAATATTGGTTATCAAGGAGTATATGGTTTTGAGACAATAGTAGATGCAAACATCCCTGAAATCTATTTGAATGATGATCTCTTAGGTTTTCATGGTCTTATTAATTTCATGAAAGCTGGTATCGTTTATACTGATGTTCTCACCACTGTAAGTTCAAAATATGCTGAAGAAATTCAAACTAAGCAATTTGGATATGGGTTAGAGAAGATAATTAAAACAAGAAAAGATGATCTTTATGGAATTGTTCATGGAATTGATCTTACTGTATGGAATCCTAAAACAGATGAATTAATTCCAAAGAACTATGATTCAAGAAATCTCAAAGGGAAGGAAGATTGTAAAAATTATCTGCAAGATAAGCTTAATCTAGATGTTTCTGATAAACCTCTAATTGGGATAATTACAAGATTGGCTACTCAGAAAGGATTAGATTTAGTCTTAAAGAAATTCAATAAAATTATGAATCTTGGTGTTCAGTTTGTTCTACTGGGAACAGGAGATCCAAAACTAGAAAAGAGCTTCAAAGCTAAAGAAAAGAAATACCCTCAAGATTGCTCTATTAACATCGAATTTGATAACAGATTAGCTCATCAAATAGAAGCGGGTTCAGATTTCTTTCTTATGCCAAGTAGATATGAGCCATGTGGGTTGAATCAATTGTACTCTATGCTCTATGGCGCTGTTCCAATAGTTAGGAAAACAGGAGGATTAGCAGATACAGTTCAAGATTATAACGAAGAAACAGGGGAAGGATCAGGTTTTGTGTTTGAAAGAATCAATGCTGACCGTTTCTTTGAAGCAGTAGAAAGAGGAGTAAAACTCTATAAACAAGACAAAGCAAAGTTTACAAAACTTCAAAAGAACATAATGAATAAAGATTTCTCTTGGAAAAACGCAGCCAAACAATGGCAAAAAGTATATCTAAAAGCAAAATTAAGAAAAATAAAAAAGATTATCTAAGGAAGCTCAAACCACTTGTAAACATCTTGCTCCCAAGCAATACTATCTTCCTTCTCAATTTTTTCAAGCAATTGATATTCAGTAGAAGCTAAACTATCAGTCTTACATTTCTTAAACAAAACCAGTAATTTTTTGAAATGTTCATAGTGTGTTGTAATTCTATGTTCTGCGTAGTCACGAGCTGCCCAGGTCGATATAAGAAACTCCCAGTCTGAAGAGGATAGCAAGAATAACTCTCTACCCAATTGATTAATAAGCCTTTTTGCAACATCAAATAGTGGGTAGTCAGTGTTTTTGAATTCCTGAATTGCTTCCAGATAAAGTTCTTCTACTTCGTATATATATTTCCAGCACCACTTAGTGTTATCAGTCAACCATATCCAATGGAAATTCCCTTCTCCCCATGATCCTTCAGGTAGAGAGACAAATGTTTCTTCATCTGGTGGATACAATTTTAGGTAATTTTTACTTGTTGTAGTCTCTATTTCATCATCATTGTAAACATGTTTGAGTACCCTCTCTAGAAAGCCTATCCCTTCGTACCACCAGTGCCCGAATAGCTCGAAATCATAAGGACTTACAACAATTCCTGGTTCTGATGTGTTATTGTAATTTTCTAGAAGAGTTTCTTTAGTTATTTTGAAGAAATGTTCAGAATTTTCATCCAATCTCTCAACTGTTTTCAAGTCATTATAGATTTCTTTATTCCCTAAATCTACATCCTTTCCAGTAGTTCGCCAATATCTGTTTCCGCTTGGAAAATGTTTTTTGTGAAATTCTAAGTAATATCCATCACCTGGGAAACCAATATCCCCTGACCAAACCATTACTCCTGTCTTACTATCTCTTGTAAAGAAATTGATTTTATTATCATATTCTTTTGAATCTTCTACAATATACGGTCTGTAAGGTGTTAGATCATATCCTTTAATCTCTGGTTTTTCTTTTTCAAATTGCTTCCAAAGGAATTTTAATGCATCAAATCTATCAAGATAAGCTCCTATTCCCTTTCCACCTTTCAGCAGAGGTGTATCAACGAAGAAGTATTTGACATTGTTTTTCTGAAGATAGTAGTCTACACCCTTACGAACTATGACTTCTCCTGTAACAGGATTTTTCCATTTATAACCAGGTCTATAAGCTAATTCAGGTAGCCAAAACCCTTGTGAATCATTTCCACCATATCGATATTTGTAAATACTCTGTCCTGCTTTGATTTGAGCGTTAACAGTTTCTTCTTTTCCAAGAAGAGGAAGATAACCATGAGTTAGACCACTAGTGATAATCTCAATAACTCCTTTATCTTGAAGATCTCTATAACCATCAGTTAGGTTTCGATTGAATCTTTCAACGAATTGCTCTCTCACTGATGAGTAGTAGTTTGCCCATCTTTCTGCAAGATGTGCTAAATCACTTTCACCTATCCAATTAAAATGATCTTTATCTTTATAGCTGGAATTAATCCTGTCATCAAGATAATTCTCAAAACCTGCTTTGAATCTAGGATGAGCCAATTGTTCCGTTAAAACAGGAGTTAAGCCAATAGTCAACAGATTTGAGAAACCTTCATTTTCACTTAGATTTGTTAACATAGAAAGTGTAGGTGTATAAGTTTCAGCTG
>DAOVRE010000124.1 GCA_030628305.1 Candidatus Heimdallarchaeota archaeon
AGTTTGAAGCAGTTGTATTTGATGAGGCTGAAAAGGAGATATTACGAAGTTCTGCAAGTGAAATTTATACAAAATTAGATGGTATAGAGCAAGCACATGTAATAGTAATAGATGGTGTCATTACACAGAGGTTACTTGAAAAATCACATACTAAAGGAATAAAAATGGTAATTGGTGCTCGAAAAGGTGAAATCACTAAAAAACCAACAAGTCTCCGTGTTATAGAGTTTAAACAAATTTAACTCTTCTTTTTTCTTCTTCTAATAAGCCAAAAACCTTAATAGCAAATTAAAGATTCGTAGGCAGAGATGATGCCCTTGGAATATCTATGACTTTTATTAGTTCGTTTTTACCACTACTACTGTGGGGCAAAACCATCAAAGTATTTTCGAAAAACTCAGGTGAGATTTAATGTCTATAGAAGATAAGATGAAATTAATAACAAGAAATACTGAAGAAGTTATCTTAAAAGAAGAAATACAAAAAATTATAACTGAAAAAGAAAAACCACGAGCTTACGTGGGTTTTGAGCTTTCAGGGTTCCTTCACTTGGGAACAGGTTTAGTAATTGGCAACAAATTAAAAGATTTAGCAAAAGCTGGATTCGAAGCCGTTGTCTTCCTTGCAGATTGGCACAGTTGGATTAATAATAAACTTGGTGCTGATATGGATAAAATCAGGATCGCGGGGGAGTATTTTCAAAAGGCTTTTGAATCAGTTGGGGTCAAGGGTCCCAACATCAAGTACATTTGGGCTTCAGATTTGGTAGACCGAAGTGAATATTGGGCTAAAGTAGTGCGAGTTGCGAAGGCAAATTCCCTTGCTCGAATATTGAGAACCATGCCTATTATGGGAAGAAAAACTGACGGAGAAATGGAATCAGCTTTTCTCTACTATCCTGCTATGCAAGTCGCAGATATTTATGATATGGAGATTGATTTAGCTGTTGGTGGCATGGATCAGAGAAAAGCTCATATGCTGGCAAGAGATACAGCTGAAAAGTTAGGTTTTACTAAACCTTCATGTCTTCATACACCTTTACTGACAGGTTTGGAAGGATTAGGAAAGAAAATGGATGCGGAAGCTGTCCCTGATTTATCCACACAAATCGACGCAAAAATGAGTAAATCTAAGCCCGATACTTGTATCTTTATTCATGATAGTGAAGATGATATATTTCGAAAAATCAAAAAAGCTCAATGTCCTCCAAAACAAGTTGTTGGTAACCCAATCACAGAAATGGTACAATTTATTGTCTTTAGCATGAACCCAACTTTCAAAATTGAAAGGACTGAAAAATTCGGTGGTGATATCACCTTTAACAACTACAAATCTTTTGAGGAAGCATATCTCAAAGGTGATTTGCATCCCATGGATCTTAAATCAGCTGTATCTAAATCTTTAGGGGATATTCTGAAGCCTTCAAGAAACTACTTTGAAAAACATGTAGATATAATTGAAGAGATAAAGGATTTTTAGTTTTTTTCTTCTTTTCTTTTGTATCAGATAAAAAACTTCAAGATACTAAAGGAGATAAGATATATTGCCTTTATCGAGGACTTTCTAGAGATGGCGATGCCGACTGGGAAAGAAAGTGCAAGGAAAAGGCTACATTTCCGCTATCAACGGGCTCTTTCCCTAGTTGAGTGTAACACTCAATACAATGACGGTGAGTCAACCCTAGCGGGATACAGTTGCTCCTGAGGCGCTCAGCTGGTGGATATGGGATATTCCCTTAAAATGAAACCAAGGGTTAACCTCAGGGGCATATTTATCTGATTTTTCAATAACAATAGGAAACAGAAAAAATAAATACTTATCAGTTAAACAATCACTGCTTAGGGGCAGTGATCTAGCTTGGCCCATGATGCCACTCTCACACAGTGGATGTCGCAGGTTCAAATCCTGCCTGCCCCACCAATTTTAGAAGTTGTGCAGCAGAAATGACCCTTAGTTCAAAAAAGAAGGAATTCTCATTCATTGATTTATTCTCGGGAGCAGGAGGTTTTAGTTTGGGTTTTGCGCAAGAAGGATTTAGGGATTTACTTGCTATTGAAATTGATAATTCTGCAGCTCAGACATACAGTTCTAATTTTCCTGACACACCAATGATGAAGGCTGATATTCGCACCATTCACTCTTTACAGATTGAGTCAAAAATAAGTGAAACACCAGATATTATCCTTGCTTCTCCACCTTGTGAACCTTTCACTTCTGCTAATACAGCTAGACAAAAAGATCCATTTGATAGATTTTACACGGATCCTAAAGGTGATTTGATTTTACATGCAATACGAATTATTGGTGATTTATCTCCAAAGTTTTTCGTAATTGAAAATGTTATCCCCATAGTGAATGGTATTGGAAGAGAATTGATTTCAAATGCATTTGAGAAAGTGGGTTTTGAAAAAACATATTTCAATGTCATTAACGCTGAAAAACATGGGTGTCCAAGTCAAAGAACTAGAGTTTTTATAAGTAATATACGTTTGAAACTTCCAAAGCAGAGAACTATTACTACTGCCGAAGCTATTAATGGTCTCCCCGAACCATCTTATCCTAATGACTTTCCAAATCATTTCTCTCTCTTCTTTCCAAAGAGAGTAAGTGATAAAGTACACCGTATAAAAAAGGGTGGGGCTGCAATTTATTTCTCTGGGGCTGTTGAAGAAAAGAAAACTTGGATAAAACTTGATGCAGAAAAAGTAGCTGATACTATTATGGGTAAATCTCGCTTTATTCATCCCTTTAAAAATCGCCCCATGACTGCAAGAGAACACGCTCGTTTGATGAGTTTTCCTGATACGTTTGTTTTTACTGGTAAAGTTGATTCAGTTTTTAATCAAGTTGGAGAAGCTGTTCCACCAGTTATTTCAAGACAGATTGCAAAAATTGTAAAGCAAAAATTATAAGGATCTAAAAAAAGGAAAAAAAAAATAACAGTCAACTATGAATATTTTGAAAATGCATCTTGAATACTTGAGAACAGATTTGATAGTGGTTTTCCAAAGATATTCTGGAAAGATTGTTTGATTTCTTTAACTTGTAGAATATCCGCAATAGATCTATACTTTCCATCTTTGTTTACTGATATCAGACCTTTCTTAGAGATCCATAGAAATTTCTTTTGACCTTTTCTTCCTATGATCTCTTTATTCCCTATTAAGAATGCTCCGTCAGGACTAATTAACCAAAACAATTTGGGTTTTTGTGTCGCTATCAAAGTATGTTTGTTTATGTCTGTTAAGCCAATTTTGTTTAATGAAAAACCTCTATTGTATTTACTCACTAGTTCCTGATAAGGTTCAAAATTTTCTACTGGAGACGTTTCTTTAACGTGATCTAACGAAAGGAAGGGTAGATTAACAGGAAAAAGAATGACGGTAGAGAACGTTTCATCAAATAATTCTCCTACTGCACCTTTTTGGGAATGAACTATTAAATCTGCAATAATTCCTATGGGTCCTTCAAGAAGAAATCCTATCTGCCTATTTTCTTTTTCATTAAAAACTGGAAATAAGAGGGACTTCTTAGATAGTGAGATTTTAACAATATTGTTATCGAAAGTATATTCATAACTATGGGTAATTTTCAAAGGTCGATTTTTTATACTTAATCTCATTGTTTTATCACCAGTTACTTAATCCTCAATATCAATATCTATTGTATCCTCATCTTCATTTTCGTAGTATTCTAGCTGTTTCTTACGAGAATGAATCAATTCAGCTAATTTGAGAGCTTCAATTCCTAATTGGGTGATAAGATATCTTCCTCGAATTGCTTCTCTTGTAATGAAATTAACACCTTGAAGAATATCGGTATGGTGTTTAAAGGTGCCACCACGCAATCCTGTTTCTTCAGCAAGTTCTTTTTGATATTGTGGAGAATTTTCAAGTATTCTTAGAATAAGTAATCTCCTCTTATCTCCTAATGCTGACAACAACTCCGCATTTATTTCCAATACTTCATCTAGTTCCTCGATATCTATCGCATCTTCAGATTCAATACTGATGTTGTTACCCTCTCGTCTTATTCTGGTAATGCCTCCCATAGCTTTTTTACCTCCATCAATTGCGATTTTTATTGTACTTTCAAGGTTTTTAGCTAATGAAGACATTACTCTGTCAGAATATTCTGTGAAAGTTGAACCTAAATCAACATCACCTACTCGAATTACTCGGGCTCCACCATTCTTTGATTGTGCTTCATGAATCTTTGCAGCTCTTCTTTGTAATCTAGCAAACTCCCTTTTCGCATTGGAAAGTCCATGTCTTGCTCCATGAATTTCATTCCTGGCATCTTGTAGCTCTTCAGTTGCATCTTGTAACTCTTCTTTAGATTCACGTTGAAGTTCTCGATCATCCTCATGGATAGCCCGCTCCATTCTTCGTCTTGCAGCACCAATTTCCTTCTGAGCTTCTATTACTGATAATCTTGCCTGATCCATATCCTCTTGAGCATCATCAATCTCGCTTCTAACATCTTCTATTTCTTCAATAATCTCTTCATATTCTTCAGTTGAAATATTAACGGCCCCTCTTAATCGTTCATTTTCTTTTTCTAACACTTTTTGTATTTTCTTTGTAAGTTTATCAGAAATCTCTTTAGCTATTTTTTCGCCGTCTTTTGCAACCTTTTCAACTCTCTTAGTAAACTCTTTCATAGATTTTTTGAACTCAGCCGATTCAAAATCCATTCGCCCCTCAAATCCTTTGAAAACTATAGGTCTTATATGCTTTATTGGCTTACTTGGTTTAATTGGTTTCATTGGCTTCATTGGCTTCATTGGCTTTTCTGGCATTTCTGGCATTGCTCTCTCAAGAGGTTCAGCATGGATAAAGCGTTCAGTCTTGCGTTTTGCCATATTAATGTCACGCTCAATTTTCCTTCTAGCTTCTTCTTTGATTCTATTTCGTTCTTTATCAGACTCTAACTCAGAAGTTCTCTCTATCTTGTCTAAATCTTTGTAAGCGTTAGCTTGATTCTTTTGTAGTTCTTTTATGCTGGCTTTTAGCTCAGCAATTTCATCTCGTAATTCTTTTTCTTCCGCCATTTTTTTCACCTTGATTAAAAAATACTTCCCCTCTCTTCGGTAATTTCGTTGGAGTCAAATATGTTTGTTAGATCATCTTTAAGATCAGTCAGGTTGTCCTTTAAATCTAGAACCATTTCTTTCATAGATTCTTTGAACTCCTTCATGGATTCCTTAAACTCATACATCCACTCTTCTAAGTATTCATCAAAATCATCTTCAAAGTCGCGTTTGTTTAGGAGCTTCAACTTAAATAACTACTCCTTCTGATTTTCTTTTCAACACTCTTCTTGCTCTCTGAAGTTGACTTAATTCGCCTTTTAACTTTCGGATTTCTTGATTTAATGTTTTTATTGTGTCACTTTGTCTCATGTTTCTCACCTATTTATTACACTTTTACGTGCTAACTTACAATATTCTGTAATATATATAAACATTGCCATTAGCCATTGTTGAACTTGTTTAATAACTTACAATAAAATGTAGGAATTGTGTGACGAATTGCTTGTTCTGCCTAATAATATACTATAATGGACAATCTTAATGTTTTGAAACGACACAACTAAACATGTAGATATTGTGTAGATAATACTAATCCATTTTATTGTTTAGG
>DAOVRE010000043.1 GCA_030628305.1 Candidatus Heimdallarchaeota archaeon
ATCTTCTTCATCTATCATTTCAGATACATATGATGCTTGATAATTATCCTTTCTCACCTATAGAACCTCAAATTATATGTATACAAAAGGAAAACAAATACTTTTTGGTAAAAAGGGGCCACTTTTTTATTGCGGAAAATCTTTATTTAAGCTGCTTTTTATGGTAATTTATGAATAAAAAAATTCAAAAGGAAGGCGGAGTATTTCCCCGTCCAGGCTCAGTAGAGCATAACTTCCTATTTGGTGATAAGATCCAGAAACAAAAATCGTTAAAACGTTGGAAACGTCTTAACAAATATGTCACTATCCCCCTTTATAAATTAGGAATATTCCCCCTATTTGGTTTTGGTAAGATATTTCTTTTACTTTACACAAAGGGTAGAAAAACAGGAAAAGTGAGGACAACTCCTCTTGAATATAGAAGAAAAGATGGAGAGGTGTATGTTGTTGCAGGAAGAGGTGGAAAAGCTCATTGGTTCAATAACCTCCTAGCTAATCCTGATGATGTTGAAGTGAAAATTGGTTTTCGTAAATTCCCTGCAATGTTTGAACTAATTAAGGATGTAGAAACAAAGAACCAATTTTTTATGTGGTATGTAACAAAATTCCCTCGAGATGCTAAATTTCTTTTTGGATGGAACCCAAAAGAAGATGATCCAAAAGAAGTTGATTTTACAACATTTTCTTCTTTAATCAAACTGTTAAAAATAAAGAAAAAGGATACGAGTTAGGTATCTATTTTTCCTCATATTTTTTTAGAGCCATTATTACAATAGATACAGCTATGACACTTATGATTGGTGCAAATGCGATACTTTCACTTACTGTGGGGCTCCATCCTGAAAGTTTTGCCCATAACCACCAGATTGCATAAGCTTTCAAGTTTCCATTTAATGCTTGACTATGAGCACAAACACAGTCATACCAGTCAACACCTTCAGTATGTGTTGCTTGCCAATCTAAAGCCCAATTGCCATTATGTGTCTCATTGTACCAGCTGCAGCTGTCAGTTACCTTTTTGTCACCATAATAATTTCCATCTGGGTCATAGGATTCGATATCGGCAAAATCAAACAGTATCTTGTTATTGTCTTTGCAATGATTTCTGATTTGTTCATTACTGAGCCAAACGCTACCGCCTATTCCTAAACCCTCAACATGACCGGTCATATACACAAACATCACATCAGGAAAGTCCGTTTCAAGTTGAGACATTGGACCTAGGTAATGATCTATCATGGTTTGACCTAAATAATCGTTTACTTGACCACACCACGACCACATTATCACATTACAATCAGCGTTTGCAGGATCTTCTAGATAATTTCTTGTAGCTTCTGCCCAGTCTGCATAACCCAAATCTGCAGCCGAAACAGCATAATTTGCCATAGCATCGTCATGGAGGAAAGTACTGTTATAGGAATACAGCCCCACTGTTCCACCAAGCCCTTCTTTAAAAGCAGCTAATGGTGCCATTCCACCAGGTATTTGAGAACCATGGGATGTGTGCTCATAAGCAATATGAAGAGTATTTTTAGCATAGATAATTGCTGATTCAGGTATTTGATCATAACGAACTATGTTTACAATTGTATGGTCAGCAATAATTGGTTGGGTTAATACAGCAGTTGAAGTTGAAATTGTCATATTGCTCATTACTAAACTCACTATAAAAATTATCAATAAAATGTAGCGATTAACCTTTGTTTTCATTTAATCCCCGCTTCTAATGCTTATAATATGTAATACAAATAAAACATTAAAAAAGTTATTTAAAAAAAGGATTAATAAATCTATTATTATTATTATTATATCTTGGGGAAATCATCTATTTATACTTGGACTTCTTCTTTTGCTGGAGCTACAAATGTTTCATCTTTCTTCTTTAGATAATAATAGGTACATAAAATAATCCCTATACTTGCTAAAAACATTGTAGAATATGGCCACAGAAGTGTTGCGAAGGCAAGATATCCTGCTAGGACTGCTATTAGATAGATAATACCTAGAGGTACGAATGAAAACACCTTGTACAATAAAGTACTGTCATAATTGACCTTGGGTTCAATGAGATATGTTAGTAGATATAAAACAGCTGAACCAAGTACTAATAATTGAATTAATCCTATTAACACGTTTATACCAGAGAATGGAAGTGCAGCTATAATGAACGACCAAATCATATAATATAGTGAAAATATGATTAGGAGTATCCAAGATACTATAACACCAATTCCCCATGGATTTTTTGTGAATCTTTGTAATTCTTCTTTTAAAGACATGTTAAATATGTGCTTGCCTTAAGTAATTAAGTTTTCTAAAGCGTCAAACAAAATAATGTTGCCTTAAGCTTTGCTGGGAAAGACCATTTTTGCTAATTCATCAATCATATTTCTAGAACCCACCGAAATTGGTTTTGATGTTTTTATTGCTCTTAGTAAATCCTCCCATATGGATGTCGAAGTACCTATGATTCTGGTCAAAGCTTCTAACTTTTGCATTGCTGAATAGGTTTGTCCTTTGATTACATAACTGAAAAGAAATGGCTTCTTTGCTTTTACTAGTAAAGTGTACTCTTGATGTTTGATTCTTTCAATTGATCCCTCACTTGCGAATGTTTCTTGACTGAATTTAATAATTGCTGCAAGAAATCCTCCGATCAAGACTCCATCAAATTGACTTCCTTCAACATAATTCTTTGTATAAAGAGGTGTTCCATTCTCAGATAAAACAATAAGTAGAACAGGTTCTTCATTAATAATTTCTGTAGTACCGGAATTTCCGTTTTTAATCAGTTTTACTACCAGACCACCAAGCTGCGCAAGCTCTATTCTTTCTTTCAACCCTACTTTTTTATCAATCAAATTTTCCCATTCACTCAATTGGTTCAATAAAGAATCATGATCGCTTGAAATACTAATAGCTAATTTGCGTAATCCTTTCCTTTCTGCAATTTCTTGTGCTTTATTCAGTAATTCTCTTGCCTTTTCTAAGTCTAAATCAACTAAAGCTATTTGACTCTGTAACCAGTAAGTTTTCGCTAGTAAATTGTGAGAATCTTGATGTTTTGCTATATCAAACAGACTGCTTACCATAGCTTGGAGAAGCGTAAAAATCTCTTGATCTCCTGAAATCTTGAGCTCATCTAGAAGTAATTCACTTAATCCAATTAACGCTATAACTGTTAATGAATGATCAACAATTTCTTCTTCAAGTACTTCCTGAAGAAGTTCTTGAGCTTCGACTCGATGTTTCATCCTCGGACTCGTTTTTAAAAGAGTTGCCTCAGCAATTTTTCGTAACTGACTGACAAAAGAATTCTTTTTAGAAGATTCTATATGTCTTAATCTATCTAAGTATCTTTGGGCACTTTTTGTATTGTTTGAATCCAAAGAAGCTGAAATTAAATAAAATAAAGTCATAGCTATGTCTTGCTTATTTCCTATCTCCTCTCTCAATGAGAGACTTTGCTTGAAATAGCGTACAGCTGTATCAAACTTCCCTTTTTGTTGATAGACTTCTCCAATATTGTAAAAAGCTAAACTTACAAATTGACTATTGCCAATTTCTTCCCAACTATCGAGACTTTGTTTATAGTAACTTAATGCTTCATCTAACTCTCCCTGATAGCGAAATATATTCCCTATGTTGTTTAGAGATGTAGCGATATCATCTATGTTACCAAACTCTTTGTAAAGAAACAAACTTTTTTGATAATACCCTAAGGCTTTGTGAAGCTCTCCTTTTGATCTATTAAGAACTCCAAGGTTATTAAAAATCGAACTTATTTCCTGCTTATCTCCAATTTTTTCCCATAAAGAAAGGCTTTTTCTGTAATATCTTTCTGCCTCTTCAAAATTACCTTCTGTATGATAGAGTACTCCTTTTATTCTGTAAGTTCTAGCTTCTCTCTGTATAACAGATCCTATTTTTTGGTCTTTTAGTTTTTTAATAATTGGTTTATTTTTATCAAGTATTTTTTTAGCTTCTTCGAGTTTACCTAATCGCCAATATGAATAAGCTGTTTCATTTGTTGCATCTAGAATAGCTAAACAGTCGTCAGGATCTTTGCATTTCTTAAGAGCTTCTTCTGCTAAATTCAGAGCTTTTTCATATTTGCCTGTTTTATTATATATCTCACTCTTGAGAATCTGGCAATTTATCAGCTTCTTTTCTTCCAAATCTCCCTTCTTTTGAATACTTTTCAAGTTTTTTAAGGCTTCATCATACTTTCCTTCACTAATTAGCTTCCTTACATGTTCAAAGTTTGCTGTAGGGTAAGTGCTCAGATTCAAAAGCCTCAATTATTTAATAAGCTGTAATAGAATAATAAATTTACTACAGTGGTAATGACACAAAGTTTGTTTAAAATATGCTTAGGTGAAACTTTTTTCAAGTCAATTATACTTGATTGAGTTTTTCTAGAATAACAGTTAGCAAACTTAGAAAATTGTTAATTTTGAGTATGCAAGTTTCTCTTTCTAAATAAATCGCTCTTTTATTTTTGGCATAGCTATATTTTTAGTAAGTTCCGATAAACTTTCTGCGTAATCAAAATGCTTGCCACAGAACCATTCTGCATAAGGGGGATGCTCAACAATTTTCTTTTTATCCCATTCAATATCCCCTTTTCGTTTAGCAAAATTAACTACTCCTCCTTCTTTTTGAGGATTAAACCTTACATCACAAATTACACATACAGGTGGTTTCATAAAATCAACTCGTTGGATATTTTTCCTTTAGAATTTTCATAGCTTCATCTATAGTGAGTTCTTTCAACTCTTTTGCAGCCTCGTAATGCTCTGCACAGAACCATTCTGCGAAGGGTGGATGACCTTGCATACTTTCTTCTTTCATAACATTAATCCATCTTTCATCACTGCTTCGTTTTTGAAAGTAAACTAAACCGCCTTCCTCAGTATCTAGAAATTCTTTATAACATATTGTGCACATTGGTGGCTTCATATAATTTGCTGATAAGAAGACTATATAAAAATTTTAGGGGAAAAATAGTGAGAAAAATGATGGCTTTATTATACAAACATCATTTCAGTCTTACCGACCTTCGGATAAACGTCATGGTTTCAGTAGCCATTAATCTATTATTGGAATCTTCATCATTTCTAGCGATCTCACCTAGCTTATCAATCGTTGAAAGATCATTTATTTCTTTAAGATTTTTTAAACCCTCAAATCTAACCCTAGCATTTTCATCATCCAAGATTTTAAGATTCATTTGCAAGATTTTAGAGTCTTTAATCTCTTCTTTCTTAATTATCTTCCCTAACTCTGTAAGAACTAAAAGACGTATAGACCATTCTTTATCTTCTAAAGCTTTCTCCAAATGTGGAAGGGGGTTCCCCTCTACTCTAGTTGTAAGAAATTCAACCGCAACCTCTTTTACTGTTTTATTAAGGTCTAAGATAAAACGTGCAATTAATGATGCAGGCACCTTGACTTGGAAATTCAATAAAGTGGATTTAGCTTCTTCCCTAACTGAATCTGTGCCATCTTTTAACATCTCAAAAAGAGGTTCTATCATGGATGGGCTATCAAAATGTTTCAATTCTTTTGCAGCTGAATACCTGACTTGTGGGTGTTCATCTCTTAAAGATTGTACGAGAAATGGAACAGTTTCCGGATTCTTATGTTTCCCAAACGAGCCTATAGCTGCTTGTCTTACCTCCCAGTCTTTGTCCTCTAAAATGTGTGTTAGAGAAATCAAAGCATGTCGATCTTCAATATCTCCTAAAATCTCCGCTGCAAAGGTTCGGACACCTTTATCTTCATCTTGTAGAGTTCGAATTATTAGATTCATAGCAGTATGATCTTGTTTGTGAGACGATAGTTGTTCTAGTGCTAACTGTCTCATAGCAGGATTTTTGTTTTCTAATTGTTTGGTTATTTTTTGGATTTCTTCATTGGACATGTAAACACAACATAATTATTGTTATCGAATAATAGTGGAATAAACTCAATATAAGAATATTTTTGCTAGTTACTGTTTTTATTCAAAATTAACGCTATTTTTTTTGCAAAATTTTATATAATTCAACAAACAAACTAAAAATGTTGTTTCAAAACGAAAAAGAACTCGAGGTCACAACATGCTTACACTTCGCCAAAAAATCTATTATGGTATTTGTCGTTTCGGGACAACTATTCTTCTAAACATTGTTTTTGTGGCTACTTTTTGGATGTATAGCAATACAATAAATTTGGATCCTATGTTAAATGGTATCGGAAACGCTGTGGGAAAATTGGTTATAGGCATATCGTCATTTTTCTTTGGCTTTGTTTCTGACTCTCTATCTTCTTCCACGGCTAAATATGGAAGAAGAAAACTTTTCATTTTGATAGGCGCACCCTTGCTAGGTCTTTCGTTTACAATGTTATTTATCCCTCATTATATCATTCCAAGTGGTAGTCAAACTGGAATGTTTTTGTGGTTGCTAATCTGGAATTCATTATTTCATTTCTTCTACGGTTTTCTGCTGACACCATATCAATCATGGCTACCTGAAATAACCAAACCTGATGAAGGAGTTGGTGTTTCAACTATAATGAATGTCACCAATCTTGCTGGTGGTGCAGTTGGCTCTGGATTCTCTTTACTTATGGCCGGGGTCATAGAAGAATCTGGCGGGGTGGTAGGAAATGCAACAATATTTTTATTGTCATTTGCAATACTTTTTTCTGTTATTGAAATTGTTATGTTTATTCCAGCTTTGGTCTCCATAAAAGAGAAACATGTAGCAACAGAGAAAAAGAATATCTGGAAAGAACTGAAGGTTACTCTGAAAAACAAAAACTACGTTGTCTGGATGATTAGTTATGCAATTCTAAGTATTGGAATAACACTTACTTCCGCTCTGATGCTGGATTTCGTGCAAGTAGTGCTTGGGTTGAATACGACGCTTGATAATTTTATTTTTGCTGCTTTAATGTTTGTAGCAATGGTCATTGGATTCTTTACGTGGTCAGCGGTGTCAAAGAAGAAAGGAATAAAAATCTCGTTGATAATTTCATATAGCTTTCTCTTAATTTGGATGCCATTAACTCCCTTAGTTGGAAAAATTCCTTTAGTTCCTCTAATTGTACAAGGATATATATTTGGATTTTTTGCAGTTTTTGGAATGTCTGCTGCTTTTCTATTCCCCTATGTCATTATTGCTGATATAGCCGATAAGGATGAGAAAGATACAAAGCAGAATAGGTCTGGGGTCTATACTGGATTCAAAAGTATTCCTACCAATATTGCACAAGCTGGTGGGTTCATTCTAGTAGGATATTTGAGTTCTTTAGATAATAATGTTGGTCTAATATGGCTTGGACCAATCGTTACAGTGTTTTTAGTAATTGCTTTGCCAATAATGCTGTTTGGTAATTACGATCCATTCAAGAAAAAAGCAAAACATATGCCTATGGAAACTGAATAAAAAAAATGAATTTTGTGTGATTGAATAGTCTAATTCAAAATGTAAAAACATGCTTAAAAGAAAGGCAAAAAAGAGGCTAGTTACCCATGTAGCCATTTTTAACTGCTAAGGTTAATTGCTCAACAATTGAATGCTTTCTGGTTAATCTAGCGTGTAATTGGTAATCCTTTGTATTTTTTCCGGTTTTTAGTTTTGCTGCCATTTTTTTTGCACCTAACCTACAACAGCAAATCTTTTTATTAAGCATTTGCTTAATTAATAAAGAAAAGAGTTTAACTTGTTGGGATAATCTGTAAACTTCTACTTATATTAGGTAATACATTTGATTTCATCTCTGTATTTGAAAGTGAATCGATTAAACCAAATGGTTAAAGCTCACCCAACATCACTCACAACATTTAAGATAGAATTCTAATAATTTATATCATATGAGTGAAATAACTCTAATTTCTTGGAATGTTAATGGTATTCGAGCAGTATCTAAAAAAGAAGTTCATGAGAATCTAAAGTTCAACGATTGGTTGAATAAAACATCTCCTGATCTTTTGTGTATACAAGAGACAAAAGCTCAAATTAATCAGCTCGCAGACAATCTTATCAGTCCTCATGGTTACAAAAGTTATTGGCATTCAGCTGAAAGAAAAGGTTATAGTGGTGTAGCTACCTACTCCAAAACTAAGCCTGTTAGAGTAAATAACAATCTCGGAATAGAAAAATTCGATGTTGAAGGAAGAGTTGTAGAAACAGAATTTAACAACTTTACATTATTTAATGTATATTTCCCAAATGGAAAATTGAACAAAGAAAGATTACGATATAAACTGGATTTTTACGATGCTTTTCTAGACTATGTAATAAAATTGAAAGAGGAAGGTAAATCAATTATCATTTGTGGAGATGTCAATACAGCTCATGCTGAAATTGACTTAACTCATGCTAAAGCTAATGAAAATATATCTGGATTTCTTGAAGAAGAGCGGGAATGGATTGACAGATTAATCGCTGCAGGTTTTATAGATTCTTTTAGAAAATTTAACAAGGGTCCAGAACACTATACCTGGTGGTCCATGAGAAATATTGGTGCACGAGATAGAAACGTTGGATGGCGAATCGACTATTTCTTTGTTTCAAAGGATTTGGAAGATAAGCTTACAGATGCTTACATGTTGTCTGATGTAATGGGTTCAGATCATTGCCCTATAGTTTTAAAGCTGAAATTATAATCCACTTGCTTTTTTCACTTTTACAATTAGGAAATAAGGAACGAGTTCCATGTCAAGATATGTGTCTCGTGGAAATTTTTCTTTCAATTCCTCGGAGGCTTGAGGTTCACTCATCTCAGTAATAACCATATTTACTTCTTGTAAAGCATTAATATAATCACTAATTGTTCTTTGGAAATATAGTAAATTGACAGAAACACTTTTACCTTGCACTAATGTAGGTCTTTTCTGGAAGTAATTTTTTATTATCCGTATTTTATCTTCATTTCTTTGACTATCTTTAGGGATTCTTACAGTTGTTGTAGTTGGAACTGAAAAACATGGGTGCGTTATGCTAAAAACAAAGATACCATTTTCTGTCAAAACCTCTGATATTTGTTTGAGCAATGATTTATAATTCTCAATATCCATGATGGCCATATTACAAACTACTTTGTCAAAAGATTCTTTACCGAATGTTCCAGAAATTTTTAGAGCATCACTTTTTAGGTAGTTTATCCCTAATCTTTCTTCACACTCTCTCTTTGTTGCATAATCGATCATATTAGAATAATCTATCCCCGTTACTCGTGCTCCTTTATTTGCTAAATGACGTGCTACTGTTCCTTCCCCACAAGCAACAT
>DAOVRE010000206.1 GCA_030628305.1 Candidatus Heimdallarchaeota archaeon
TCCCTTGATCTCTTAATTGTTTGAGTAGTTCCAATCCAGACATCTGAGGCATCATGTAATCAGATACTAACACAGCGAACTTTTCCTCTCTCAACTTATCTTCAACAAGCTCAGGATTCTGTAACAAAACTATTTTGATGTTATCTAGCATTTTTTCCAAAAATATCTTAGTAATCTCTAAAAGATCTTCATTATCGTCTACATATAACACTTTAACTTTTGCTGTATCATTCGCAACTAAACTGCTATAGTTCTCTGTATTCATGAATTAACCCCAGCTTGACAATGTACCTCTTGAATCTATCCCCACAGTTCTTTCTAGAGAACATTCACACTATTAATAATAAAATAGTATATATAAACAGTGGTGTAAAGTCAATACAAAAATATAGAAAAACATGGTAAATTTATACTTATCAATTAAAATAGATTTAACCAAGAAACACTTTGACAGCTGGAAGACAATCTGATTATTCAAGACAAACTTTCAATAGAAAAATTATTAAGCTGGTTAATATGATAAAAGATTGATTCATTTTTTTAGTTTAACTTATACCAACTTCTATTGTATTTGGTTTTCATGGCTTTTGGAATAAATTTAAATTACTTTGATAAATGTTGTCCTAAGGGTGAAATTTATGGCTTTAAAGGAATTCAAATACGATGTTCCTGAATTATCTAAAGGTTATGCGGGAAAAACTCTCTATATTAATCTAGATACAATGGAAATAAAGATAGAAGATGTAACAGAAGAGATGAAAGAGAAATTCATAGGAGGAAAAGGCTTTGACCTTTACCTAATGTGGAAGTATCTTCCAAAGGATAAGAGAACAAAATGGAATGATAAAGAAAATGTACTTGCTATCGCATCTGGTCCTTTAGGAGGAACATCAAACTTTCCTGGTTCTGGAAAGAGTATAGTAACAGGGATCTCTCCTTTAACCGGTATTATTATAGATTCTAACGTAGGAGGGTATTTTGGTCCATTTCTGAAATATGCTGGATTTGATGCTATTGCGATTCAAGGTAAATCTGAAAAAGAGGTGTCAATTTATATTAATGGAGAAAAAGGAAAAATAATTATTGATGATGCAGAAGATCTACCTTCTGAGACATATAAAATTGGAACCATTTTAACAGAGAAATATGCTGATGATGAAAGAGACAGAAGAGAGATATCTGTTGTGTCAGCTGGACCTGGAGCTGAAAATGCCTATTGTGGTTGTTTGAACTTCAGTTGGTTTGATCTAAAACGAAAGTACGTTAGATATAAACAAGCAGGAAGAGGAGGAACAGGTACCATTCTCAGGAACAAGAAAATTAAAGCTATTGTCGTTAAGAAAAGGAATGTTAGAACCCAAGGCAATAATCCTGCTGATCTGGAAGCGGTCAAGAAAGTGGGGCGAAAACACACTGATGAAATGATAGCGCTTGATTCAAAGCAAAATGAAATGAGAACTCTAGGTACAGTCCATTTAGTTCCTATTATGCATGAATTCGACTTGCTCCCAACTAAGAATTTCAAGTATGGTAGATTTGACAATCATGAGAACATAGGTAAAGAAGTATACCGTGCAAAATTCAACAAAGGACCTGATCCTTGTTGGAAAGGATGTGCTGTTGGATGCAGTCATGGTGTCAGTAATTTTGAATGCAAAACAGGTCCATATAAAAAGCAATTAGTCTCAGTAGATGGTCCTGAATATGAAACTCTAGCTGGTTGTGGAAGTAATTGGTATGTTGATGATCCTGATGCTGTTATAGAAGTTAATTTTTATTGTGACAATTATGGTTTAGATACTATCAGTATTGGAACAGGTATAGGTTTTCTAATGGAACTTTACGAGTATGGTATCCTCAATAAGGAAAGAACTGGTGGTCTTGATCTCTCTTGGGGTAATGCTGAAGAAGCTCTAGAACTCATTCACCAAATAGCTCGAGGTGAAGGTTTTGGTAAAATCTTTGGAATGGGTGTTAAGAAACTCAAGAAATACTTTGTTAAAGAATATAACCTCTCTGACGAAGAAGCACAACTAGTACACGACATTGGAATGGAATCTAAGGGATTAGAATTCAGTGAATACATAACGAAAGAAAGTCTTGCTCAGCAAGGAGGATATGGTTTTGCGCTAAAAGGTCCTCAACATGACGAAGCTTGGCTGATTTTCGAAGATATGGTTAGAAATAATATGCCTTCTTTCGAGCAAAAAGCAAACGCTCTCTGGTGGTTCCCGATGTGGAGAACATTATTCGGTCTCTTAGGATTATGTAAACTTCCATGGAACGATATAGTGCCTGAAGATAATAGGGACTTTGCTACAGGAGCTATAGAAAAAGATGGTATGAAGGTGCCTGATGATATAGCAGATCCAGCAAAAATACCTGAGCATGTTATGAATTATGTTGAATATTTTAATGCTGTCACTGGAAAGAAATTTAGCTCAGTTGACTACATCATTATGAGTGAAAGGGTTTATAATTTCCAAAGATCTTTGAATTTACTCTTGATACCAGAAGGTGTAACATACAGAGATATAGATTCTATTCCTTATAGAGCAATGGGACCTGTTACTGAAGAAGAATACTTATCCAGAGAAGACGAGTATTATCTGAAACAACTCGAAGAAGAAGCTAGAATAGATGTAACAAATCTTACAACTGCAGAAAAGATGAAAGAACTAAGAAAAATCAGAGAAGCAAGATATGAGAAACTAAAGAATGCTGTTTATAAGAGACGTGGTTGGACAGATCAAGGTGTTCCAACTCTTGAAAAATTGAAAGAGCTAGGGTTGGATTTTCCAGATATAACTGATTTGGTAAAAAAACACCAATAATTTAATTGTTTTCTTCTCTCTTTTTTTACTTTTTTACAAGTATAGAAATCCCCAAAACTGCCTTACTTATGAGCTATTTTAGGATAAAAAGCGATTGCTGGTGAAATAATATTTATAAAGCGTCTAGAAACAACATTAGATAGGGGTAAAAATCAAATTAAGAGTAAATCGAATTATTCTTGTGATTTTTCAAACAAAATTCGCAGAAAACTGGGGTTAAACTAGATGAGTTTCTTGAAATTACGAAACAAAGTAAAAAACGCAAATAAAGCAAAGATACTAATATTAGGATTAGATGCTGCAGGAAAAACAACTTTGTCTAGGTATCTTAGATATGGGGAGTTCCAAGATAATACTGTTCCAACAATAGGACAAAATATAGATACTTTTGATGTAGAAGGATGGACAATAACTGCCATCGATGTAGCTGGACAAAAGAATTTCAGGTTTTTATGGGAATCGCATTATCAAGGAAGTTCTGCAATTATTTTTGTTATAGATGCAGCTGATTTTGAGAGATTACCAGAAGCAAGAGACATACTTAAACGCCATGTTTTTGACAACCCACATCTAGATGGCGTTCCTGTTTTAATAATGGCCAATAAGCAAGATTTGCCAGGATCGATAGATGCACCTTTACTTGTTCAAATGTTAGATTTGCAAACTCATTTTCTAACCAGAACCTTTTCAATTTTTGATTGTAGTATCCTCTATGGAGGAGGTATAATGGAATCATTTGGTTGGCTAGTAAATCAATTGGAAATGCAAAAGTAAGTTAGTGAACATCTTTTTCAGTTTTGTTTATAATAAATTTTTGTCTTGTAGTCATATTAACTAACAATTGTATCAGTTTAAATGGACAGTCTTGAGGGAATATTACGGGAGTTTTTATAATAATTTCTAGGTAAAGAAGAGATGACTAAAGTTCCTAGGGTGGAGTGTATAGAAGTAAAATATCATCTTGCCTTAAGCAAGATTTGTCATCAAGTAAAAAATCTCTATAATCGAGCGAATTTTCTGATAAAATCATCTTTGAACAAACAGAACAAACTACTCTTTTACAATGATCTCAACAAACTCCTCAACCATGAAGAATGTTATCGCGTTCTCCCTGCTCACACTGCCCAACATACGCTCAAGCTCCTTAGTAGAAACTGGAAAGGGTATTTCCGAGCGATGAAAGAGTGGAAGGTCAACCCTGGAGATTTCTTCGCTATGCCTCATCCTCCTAATTACAAAAAGAAGGATGGAGAAGTGGTAGCTATCTTCACTAACCAACAAGCGCGGATCGTTAATGGATGGCTGGTTCTACCAAAGAAA
>DAOVRE010000049.1 GCA_030628305.1 Candidatus Heimdallarchaeota archaeon
GAGCTCGTCGCGCTAGAAGAGCAAAAGTTCATTCTAGATTTCCAATCAGGCAATACCTGATTTACGGGTAAGCTTAAGTCTTACCATTTTCAAATAGAGGTGAAATGAATGGCATCCAAAGTTCAAGTAGAAACCGTGCGCCAAATAGTAATTGACAATATGAAAGTTTTGTATGATTTTGAATTCATTGATGAGGATCTTTATTACTCTTTCATCAAGCAACTTGTGGAAGGGTTATCTGATCGCGATAACAAAAAATCCCGACCTGATAAAGAGATTTCCAAGGAAAGCATAGAGAACAAAGTGAGAAAGGCTAAGGACAAAGCACTTGCTCAAAAATTACTCCTGTTTGGGTCGCTTTACTATTAATTAGTGAAGGTGGATACACTGTTTAAAACAACTCTCTCTGAACGATCAAATTCGAGCCCATGAAGGGCTCATTAATTTTTTACGATTACTTGAAAAAGATTCAGGAGAAAAAAGAAAAATTCTAGGAGGTGAAAAAGAATGAAAAGATCTGTTAAAGAATTATTAGCTCGACTAAATTTTACTAGACCTGAAATTAACCTAACCAGAATATTATTAGTAGTTCTACCACTGATCGTAGCTTTGATCGTATCTCTTGCTGGTATACATTTAACTTACAATAATGTTGTTGCTGCAACTGAAAATTACTCTGATTATGTAGTAATTGCTGCAGCTGATAATGCAGTAATTGAAGTACTCAGAACTAATGAGGTTAATGATGCTGATATATATGTGGTTAGAGCAGCTTTAGGTAACACAGCTGTTGTTGATCTATTTAGATTAGCTGCAGTTGATGATATGGCTGAGGAATTAACTAGAATATCTATAGTTGATGGTGTAGAATATTTTTTAGTTAGAGTTGCTAAAACAACTGCTGACCTATATGTAGTTAGATAATTGTAATAGGGAAGAAAATGTTCAAGATCATTTTCTTCTTTCAAATTTTTTTACATAAATAAAATCAAAAAAATCAAACTGACTGTTTCTCGCTGAAACATTCATTAGTCAGATTTCACCACCAAGATGGGATTGGGAAGACCAGACTGAACAGCTATCCCCCTTGCTACCCTGTAAGTATGGTCCTTCTGATCCTAAAAATATGAGGTGAAATCTGTATAAAAAAACCGAGGTGGAATAAATGGCCAAAAACGTGAATAACACTAAAAGAAAAGTGTGGATAGAAAAAACAAGAACAAACGCAGGAACACTCCTGGGGTATACAATACTCATAGTGTTTTCAGTTGCTTTGTTTGTAGTAGCATTTTTATCTCTAGCAAACTTATCTTAAACTATCTTTTTTTTTAATTTAATACATAAACCAAGATTAGGTAATTTGTGCCAAAGGGCCAAACTTTATAATGATGTAGGACTTAATAATACATGAGGGATGCACAATGGCTGATATGTCTAACGCAAAAAAGAAAGTAATTCGCTCCCGAGCAAGACGGTTTGCTCTTGATCTATGGGATGCTCCGCTTGATCAAGGCTTACAGTTGTATCAAGAAACAATGAATGATTTATACAAAAAATCTTCCCGTTTGAGAATATGTTTGAAATGTGGAACTATTGATAAAATACAAGATTTAACTGAAGATACTCATAAATGTGCATTAGATTTTAACAGATTTCCTGTTTTGGTAACAACTAGTTGGCTTGAAATGGCAGATTTCTTCTTAACAGATAAGTATGTCAAAGCACTTCAGAAGATTGGTGTAGAACCAGACATTGAAAGGGCAGTTGAAGCAGTTACAGTTACTACCTATCCTGAAGTTTCAGAGATTATCTCCACTTCCTCCTCTAAGGCAAAATCTAAAGCTGATTCCACTGATCGAATCAGGTAGTTTTATGATCTCTTTTTTGTTCTACTAATCAAAATAGTTGTCTTAAAGACTCGGGAAGGGTGTAAAGAAGAAGAAAGAAGAGGAAAATTTTGTCTATAAAAAGGAAGAAGAAAAAAAATGTGAACTAGTCGCAATTAGTCCGACTAGTTTCGCTCAAGTACTTATTTAGATTGAGGTAGGACAATAACAACGGAGTTTAAAAGAACAAAACTGACTCAAAAAGTTTAATTTGTATGAAAACTATGTAAATCAATGAGAGAATATACTGCAGATGAGCTACAAAAACTATCTGGACAAAGAGAATCCAGTAAATTGAAGTCTGCTAGAAATCTATCTGCAACAGGTCCTGATGTGGGAGATATTCTAGATTTGAAGAAATACTCTAAAGATGAATTGCGTTTTCTTGAAAACATAAGTATTAATTATAACCCTTTAACCGAGCTAGATTTCAGTCAACTGGAACATTGCCTGTGTATACAAAAATTTAGTATTGTTCATACTAATTTGAAGGAAATTGACTTGGAATTTCTGAGAGCACAACCAGTTTACTATATTACGATTAAGTTTAATATGATAGAAGAAATAGATTTGTCCCCAATAGCTTTTTGCACAAAACTAGCTCATCTTTCAATAGGCTTTAACAATATTAAAAAAATTGATTTGGAACCTTTAAAATATTTGAAGAATTTAAGACATTTATTTTTATGGGGGAATCAATACACAGAGATAGATCTCTCGCCACTAAAAGAATTAAGCAATCTTGAAACCTTCGGTTTTGGGTCTTTTCAAACAATGAAAGACTTTAATCTTTCCCCTATTTATGCCCATGGTCATCTTGAAGAACTATTTTATAGCACATCAGCTAAAAATGAGTTGGAAGAATTAGAACCTTTCATCAGTTCTAGAACTAAAGTAGATTATCTCAAACAAGAGTACTATTATGACCCCAATCCTGATGGAAGCTTAGATTATAGATGCAAGAGTAGAGGGAGAAAAGTATTAGAGGAAAAAATCTGGGGAGAAGAGATAAGAGATCCTGAAAAAGAATTAGGTATAATAAATGATATCCACTGTAGGTTTATAGAAAAAAAGGAAGAAGATTAAAGAACACCTGCTATTGAAAAGATGTTCTTTGTTAGCCATCTACAGAGTTTGAGAATTTTGGCTGTATTATCAGAATTTATCATCATCCACTTCATCCCTTGCTGAGTTAAAGTATTTACATATTGTTCTATTCCTGAATTATATCCTCCAAAAACATAAGGTTCGGAGATATATGTCCAGTCTTCTGTACCATTAAGATATTCATAAGCCATGAAATCAATGAAAGTTATGGATACAATTTCTTTCTTTTTCAATCCATCATAAGTTAATTCCGCATTATCATGCCAAGCTTTCACTATCCCTTTGCTTTTGAATTTGAAATTTTCCCAGACATCTTCAATAGTTAAAGAGCTTTCTTCCCATATCTTGAAAACAGGATCTTTTGAACGCAAAAGCTTGACAATCCACACTTTAAACTCACGAAGAATACACATATATTCGTGATTGATGGCACTAATAGCTAGAGTAGCAGTTTTACTGTTTGAATCTGGCTGTAAAGGATGATACTTGTGACTCTTACCTTCTACCCAATCAATGATATCAGAAGAATATCCTTTTTGGATTAGATAATTCACCCAAACCTGTTTCTGTCTGTAAGAATCAATGTGTTTAACTTGTTTGAACATTTCTGTCTCCATGTGTATATTATCAATTGACCAAATATCTTCAGTATTTCGGAAATCTTGAAGAACGTCATTGTCTATCGCTCCAGTAGAATCTTCTATACTATCCCAATCAAATAGTGTGTTCGAAGAACTTGTGGAAGTTTCTCCAGGGGGGAGTAAGAGATATAATCCAATATTACCCCCATATTTATAGAGAGGGTTACTAGATTTTTCGAAAAGATCTCTCCAATTGAACTGAATATTAACCCTTTCACCATTTATCTCGATATACTTTCCTTCATTATCCATAAAACTAATTATACTGTTGAATCTAGAATTAGTTATATTTGAATAAGAATTTTGAAGATAGAAATTATAATCAGAGATAGAGACAGCTTTCTTTGGTTTCAAACCAAATGCAGTAATATAGTCATCAATCCATTCTTTCCATGCATCTATTGATGCTCTATCTGAGAAATTTATTTTTATATTTAAGATTGACTCTAATTCTTTTATTCTTTTTACTATTAACTGTAATGAGTTCTCGTATCCTTCAGCTAGAGCCTTATCTCCAGATACCTTAGCAGCTGTTAATAGTTTATGATTGTCTAGATAATGATAGAAAGCACTTTGTAATTCTCTTGTGTATGCGTGAGGATCTAAACCTGAACACCAAGCACTTGTTACTCTGAAAGGTAGATTTTCTAAGAAAATTTCCCTTTCTCCTCTTGTAAGGGATACAAGGTTTTTTCCACTATCTGTTCCTTGTTTGAAAATAGTTTCACTGGTTACTCCATCTTCAATAAGTATGATGTTTTCATAATACTTCATACCATAATACCAGGAAGACTGTTCCATCCATCTAGTAATCTGAGCTGGGTGTAAATTGTTTGATAGTCCAATAACAGTTACCTGCCATCCTGAGCTGGTTCCAGATGAGTAGATACCTTCTATCAAACCTTCTTTAATCAGTCTTTCTTGAAACATTGCTGCAGCTTCTCTTTGAATTCTTTCTATTAAATCCAGAGAAACGATTTGATATTCGAAATGGTAATTGTCAAAACATAATTCCTTTGCTATCTGCTGTTGAATTTCCTCAATTTTTGTTTTTAACCAAGAAATGTCAGAAATTTCTGTGGGTAGATCGTTCCATGCGACTCTTGGTCTGGTTATCCAATCTTGCCCATTCTTTATTTCCACATTTCTTATCTGTGGTTGCAAGAATTTCTGGTCAATATTTAGAGAAGGAGTCTTCATTCCATCAGCAGGATTGACAAATCTTACTGGCATCTCCTTTATTGTAAGAACTTGTTTAGAGGCATCAGTTCGAAGTAAAAGTCTTCCCTCTTCATTAAAGTATTTTATTGTTCCATCATCTAAGATTTCTCCTACTTCTGTCATTCTACCTGTAAGAACTAATTCTTCCATCTGTAATTCTCTTACATAACCAAGCATAATTTTTTCTGTTTCAGTTCTAACAAAAGCTTTGAATAAATCTTCGTTCCAATTCTCAATATTATTTCCAAATAGCTCTACAATTGCTCTCTGAACATAATGTTCGCTTCCATATACTGTATGATAGGTTGTTAAGAATAAAAGATTACTACCACCTGTACTGCCACGCTGTCCAATAGGAACTCCAATTTTAGCAATTCCATCTGTTGCACGAGAATCTAGACAATGAGTTGTTCTATAATAAATCAACTCATCTAACATTTGAGTATCTTGACGCCATTTTATTAACACTTCATACTCTTGTTTCAGCAAATTATCTCTGAGAAAATCTTGTCTAATCTTGGTAGCATCGCCATAATAACTCCTACCTGGATAACTCAATTCAGGATTACTATTATCAAATATTTTAACTACATGACTTGATAATGGATTATCTTTAGCTCCTCCTTTGTACGAATCAATTATTGGTACAAGATGAGGTTCTCCCTCAGCATCTACCCAGTGAATTGTTGTGACATCATCAATTCCATTGTTTTTGTTTATTATCCTCAAATCAATGTTTTGGTTGTTCTCTATTGCTTTTAATGCTTCTTCTCCTGTGATGATTTTAACATTCGTAACTCCATCTAAATTCTTAATATCATTATATGCTTTGACTATAGGGTCTGTATCTAAATCAAAATGGAGTTTTCTCCATGTCTTCATATATGGTTCATAATCTTGAGTTGTAAACTTTAAATTATTGAACCCATCAGGATTTGAGTTTGTAATTCCTGATCTTTTAAGCCAATAAGATGAGTAAATTTCTAATTCTTCATCAGATATGTCCACTAGTTTTATCAAATTTGTATCTGTTATCGAATTCACCACAAAGAGTTTTTTCGCTTCAAAACTCTGAACTATCTCATCTAGTAGTTTTGTATAGTCTTCTTCAGTAATTTTCTTTGACAATTCATCTAAGAAATTCTCTGCTTCATTAAATGTGAATATCATTCGCCAATCTTGATATTTTTCTGGAATGTTCAATTCTTTACTGTATTTACTCATCAATTCTGTTAAGACACTGGATCCATCTTCCATTCCTGTTTGAAGTCTTGCTCCTATGACAATCTTCTCTATTGGGACATAATGTTCCCCTCTTATCCTAAAACCATATAGATTAACAACATCTTCATAGTAAGAATAATATTTTGCTGGAGTGATACCAGTAAAGAAATCTGAGGCTTTTGTGTCGTATAATTCCGTAGTTATAAATTCTACTAATTCTTTTGCGTCATCATCAAGAGCATTAAATGCTGTGATATCATCAACAAATATTGCTTTTCTAAAGTGAACATCATTCGTTGTTTCAAGTACATTTCTCCATTTGGTTACTTCAGGCTCAGGAACATTTATACCACAAGCTGTTCTACAATGAGGGAGTTTTACAGTTAATTCATCTGATATTTCATCTTGTACATTTTTTAATTTGTTTATTTTTTCTCTAATGAAATCTCCTATATACTTCTTCCACATCCTCTTCAAACCTTTACGGGATTTCCTTGAACCATTTTGAGCTGCTATATCAGCTTTTTTCTTTGCCTTATCCAATATACTCGTCATTCTTCTTGATTCATCTAACTCGTATCTTTGTTTCCACGTGTTAACATTGTTGTTTTTCTGGACTAATTTGTTTGCTCTATTACAGAAAAAGAGTATCAAGAAAAGTATTATTCCAAAAGCCGCAGCTATACCAAAAACAGGCCAAAGAGCTGCAGGAATTAGAAAACTTATAATTGTTGATACTGCTATAAGAGCTACAAAAATTACTCCTCCGATTATTTTTGCCCATTTGCCTCCCAGAGTTTGTTTTATTATGTTTTTTAATCCATTAGCCATTCGTCTTATAAAATCGAATATTTCGCAGATAATGAGTTTTATTCCTCTTCCACCATCTTTAAATCTTTCTTGTACTTGATTTAAATAAATTGACACAGGTTCCCCAAAACATTCCAATAAATCAAAAGGTATCATGAATCTTGCTAAACCGGCAAATATTGGTGAAGGTTCTAATATTGAATCTTTTACATCTTGAATTAATCCGTATACTGGAAGGAAGCCTACAATAACCTCTATTATTGTTATAATAGTTTTTTCACTGATAAAAGGTATTTTTATTGCATGCTTTCCCCAACCAAATTGTAATCTAGTTCTTAATCCAAAATACCAGTCAAAATCATTTGGTTGGTCATCTTGAAGTACTACCACCCAGTTACATCTGCTTAGAGGTTCTTCACTTAGAAATAGTGCTCCTATTTTTTGCCAAAAGCCTTCTTTCTCAGCTATATCTGGAGATGTTTGTTCTCCCATACCTGGATTAACAAATTTCTTTACAGACTCATCATTCCAAGGATCAAATTTTGATTCTCCGCTAAGTGTTTGTCTTCCTGCTAAAACGTCAATTATATGATCTAAATGATAAACAAAATTGAAATGTTTAGCTGTTTCGTCATTAAACTGACGTGTTTGATATACTGAGGTAACCACTGAATCTGTTCTATGAAGACCTACATTTGTTCCAAAAAGCAATGCAAACCAGAAAAGTATTTTCAATCTTAAAACATCCATAAATGGACTAGACATTATGAAATCTTTGAAATCATCTGGTTTATCCTCCTCATTCGTACTTAATTTAACTGATTCTCTAACTCCCGATTCAGATTTACCTTCTTCATTTGCTTCTTCATAGTCATCTACGTCCTTTGCTTTTACAAAAAGTCTGGCAATTTTTTCTACTATCCATTTGATTGCCTTTCCAATTACATCAAGAACCTTCTTAAGAAACTCACCTATCTTCTGAATAAAAGCTCTACATGCTTCAAGAATATTGTTGAAGGCCTTTTTCAGCCATTCCCAAGCTTTCTTGGCTGTCTTAAATATCCATTGGAAGAATTTAATGAATCCTTGAACTACTATGAAAGCTACAAATGCTATGACCAGAACAATCCCCATAAATAGAGTAACTATAGCATTGACGATTAATTTAACAAATTTAACAACTAATCCTATAAATGCCATAAATCCATTTTTTAATTTAGTAAGGAATCTTCTGAACCATCCAGTTTTCTCATCATGTTGTTCATTAGCTCTAGAATTAATTGTTTCCATATTTGCTTGAATTGCACTTCCCAAGTTTGAATGTGCTCCATCTTCTGGGTCAATCAAATCGTCAATAGATCCAAATAATCCCAATTTAATCTGAGAACTAACTTGAATCTCCTCTGAAGCTATCTTTTGGATTTTTTCTATATCGTAAATTATGAAACCAACGTTTTGGGAGTTAAGTTGTTTATAACTCATATGTACAGCTAAAGGGTCAGTATGCATCAATGTCTGTGATTTCATCTGAATAGTAATTTCTTCTTCATTTCGAGAATCTGCATATCTTATATTCAATCTCTGTAGATTTTTATTATAGTCAATGAAGTAATCCTCTACAATAGCAGAGAAACGAGTTATATCATATTTAAATACTTGAGAATCAGTTTCAATTCTAACAGGTTCATAAAGACTGAAAATTGCGCTTAATTCTGTGGATTGTGATGATAATATTCGTTGAAGTTCTGCTGTAATATTTTGAATCTCTGTGTCATTTACTCCACTTACCCCTATATTAGTAATTTGAGTTGAGTTCATATCTAATCTCAATTCAAGAGCACCCGCACTATCTTTATTTGAGTAGTACGATAGTCTTGTATTGGTGGTTTTGAATAGAGTATTTTCAATTAGATTCCCAATACTCATTGTATAAGGTATACATAGTTGTGTTGGTTGGCTACTTGTATAGTTGTCTGCATTTGGTCCTATTGCTTGTTGAACCATAGAACTAGTTTCATGTTTTGTACCCGCATCTTGAATAACAAGCGTAGTTAGTAATCCAATTGCATCTTTTTCATCAATTATCAGATCCCCATTCAAGTCTTGGTATTGTTCATACTTGTCAACTCCAACATAAACGAATCTACAACTATGATACTTTATTCC
>DAOVRE010000245.1 GCA_030628305.1 Candidatus Heimdallarchaeota archaeon
AAAGGTCCAGTTGAAGCGTGGTTAAGATAAATGTTGTTCTGGAAAGTGGGTGATTCTTCTCTAATCTTTTTAACATAAGAATCCATGAGTGACATAATAGAATCTACCCTAAATATTTTTCCCATTTTTGTCGAGAGTTATGAGATATGGAGGTTGCTTAGAAAAATCTTGTTTTAGCATGGCTAACACGGGTATTTTCCTGTAAAAGTAAAGAATAACAATAATAATCAAGCATACTGAACCGAATATCTCATTAAGATAAACAGAAGGAAGTTTGAGCATTTCCCAGAATGAAAGTGCTCTCTCAGGAAATTCATAGTTTACGAATGGAAATAACCAAGGCATAAAACCACCAACATCTAGAAGAATATGCATTTGCCACCCAACAATGAAACCTATCCAAATTCTTTTGTTCTTCCAGAAAACTGCAAGAACGATCAGTGAAATAATGATATCAAATAATAAAGAATGGGCAATATATCTCCCATTTCCTGTAATAGGTAAAGATATAGCTTTGTCAATGATATCGGGACCTAATGAGCCTAGTAACAGTGCGTATAATGAAACATACCTGATGCCCCAAAGAACTGTATCCATATTCTTATTTCTTAACTTTTTGAAAATATATATGAAAATAAAAACTAACTCTACTGCAAAAAATGTATAACCTATATGAGCAAAGGGAAACATAAAAACACTCTATTATTTCTTCTCAACATTATGCTCGATAATCGCTTTGATTAGTTTATCAAGTATGCTTAACAAGCCTTTGGCTTCCTTTGTTGACATTTCATGGAAGGAGCTTTCTATTTTCTCTTTATTACCTGATCTATTTAATCTATAGATAAATTGTTGTGCATCAATAGGATTCAATACTCTTTCACTAGAGAATCTTATATCAGTTTTATTACCTAGCAAAGCAATAGGCACTTTACCAAAACCATTGTAATTCATGAGTTCTTCTATCCAAAATAACGCATGTCTAAAAGTATCTGGACGACTAATATCGAATAGAATCAGTGCTCCTACAGTTTTTTGATATAATTTAGTTTTATTAGCAGTAGTAAATTCTTTAGCAGGGATATCGCAAAGATGAATGGTAATTTCTTCTCCCTCTATTCTTCTATTTAGTTCAAGTAATTTAAGCTTTAAAGCAGGTTTTTCTTCTGCTTCTGGAGCATGTTCTTTGTAGTAATTGTAAAGTGATGTTTTCCCAACACCATAATCTCCAAGTATAAGAATCTTATAAGCCATAAGCTGTTACCCTACTAATCAAACAAAATGTTTTTCCTTTCAAAAACGTTCTTATGCTTACATTACTAAAATCTTGTTCGGATAGCTTCACCTAGCAGCTTGAAAGCTGATTCAATATTAAGCCCAGTTTTTGCACTAGTTTCTAAAACATAATTAGTGAAACCATAACTAGCTGTTCCTTCATTTAAAATCTTAACAAATTTCTTAGCTTTTTTCATGTCTACACTTTTGCGATTTCGTAAGTCAGATTTATTAGCTAATAAAACAACAGGTATAGCGTCATTACCTGAAAAACGGTAAAGCTCCTTAACCCAAGAAAGGCAATTACATAACGTCTGCTTTTTAGTCACATCAAAAACAACTAGAGCACCCATACTACCTTTATAGAAGCGAGCTCTGATTTCCTCGAATATTTTCTGTCCTGCAATGTCCCAAATCTGATAGGTCCAAGTTTCACCTTTTCTAAACTCTTTGTCAATCACGCTGAAATCTGCACCGAGGGTCATCAAATGTGACTCTTTAAAACCATGACCCATATAACGATGGCGAATAGAAGTTTTACCTACGGCGCCGTCACCAATTAAAGTGATTTTGAAAATGAATTCAGAGTTGGTCACACTTTACAAATTATACTTGTTTCTAAAAAACTTGCTTATTACATTAGAGTTTTTTTGAAATCTTAACTGAAAAACACCTAGCACATCAGAAGAAGATTTTCTAGTAATTTTTTGAATTGAAAGATCTAATTGCGTTTTTTCTTCTTCACTTTCGATATCATTACCTTTCCATCATCAAAAAGAATCCACCTGATTTTATCACCATTTTTAAGAGATAAAGTATCAACTATTTCCTTAGGAACTGTTGTTCTCCTCCTGCTTTCTCTTATGGTTAAAGTTGTCTCCGAAATGAATTCTACTTCATCAATGTTTATTTTAGTCATATATTTTCATTCCCTCATTTGTTAATAATCTTTTTGACATTAAACCAATATAATTTGGTGTCAACCACTCTTACTTGAATCTCAAAAATATGCAGTACATATATTGTAGTAAAGGGTCAATATGCAGATACCAAAGGGTATTGGTTTTAAACAAAACTTATATGGCGTCACACCAAAATCGACAAAAAGCTTGGAAATAGTTACATGGTTGACGCAACAATTTATCCCATTGGACTGTATATTCTTTTTGGAGTGCTTGCACTTGTTTGTGAATATGTTGATTCTGCCATGGGAGGAGGATATGGAACAATTCTAGTTCCGATTTTACTTGCTTTTGAGATAGAGGGGGCATTATTGATACCGGCAGTATTATTGACTGAGATATGGACAGGACTTGGTTCTGCAATTCTTCATCATCATGTAGGAAATGCAGATTTTCATGTCAAATCAAAAAGAAAGAAATCATTAGAAGCAGGGGAAGAGAAAGAAGGCTTCAAAAAAAATACCAGAACAAAAGAAAGCACAGTTAAGAGTATAGTAACTTCCAACTTCAGTATTTCAGAAGATCTTAAGATAGTTTTAATTCTCTCTTTTCTGGGGATTTTAGGTGGGGTGGGTGCTGCATTTCTTGCCATTAGTATTAATGCACTTTTTGTTAAAATATATATTGGAGTTCTGGTAATAATAATAGGTGTGGTAGTAACACTAAAGATGAAATGGAAATTTGCTTGGTGGAAGATTTCTGCAATTGGTCTGCTAGCGGCTTTTAACAAAGGTTTAAGCGGAGGAGGATACGGACCTCTTATAAGTTCAGGACAAATGATCGTAGATAGAAATCCTAGACAAGCAGTAGCTTCTACTTCTCTTTCAGAAGCAACTGTTTGTATAGCATCACTTGTAATTTATTTCGTTGCAAATGGAACCAGACTTACGCCTGCATTCGGATATCTTGTTCTTGCTCTACTAGTTGGTTCTTTAGCATCTATTATTCCAGCAGTTATGACAGTAAAATATCTTAATATTCGAAGATTACAACCAATAATTGGCATTGTTACAATTCTCTTGGGTATTTTTACTTTACTGAGGATTTTTGTTTTTTAGATATTTTAGATAATCCTTCAATTCTATTAACTTTCAAAATACTCAAGAAAAATATCATCCTCGTTACGATAAACTTTTTAACTAATTAATATTGCAACCATTTAATGCCAGAAATCAAAAGCTCTAATCCTATATTGGCTCTTGTTGTTCTGATATTTGGGCATTTCTTAAATCATTTTTATGCTTATGTTTTAGCAGCTGCTATGTTGGTTATTAGATTACCAGAAGAAATGGATCTCACTTCAGGACAGGTAGGCATGCTTAGTATGTTGCAAATGTTAGTTTTTGCTGTGTTTTCTTTAGCTGTCGGAATAGTAGGTGATAGATGGTTAAAAAGCAAGAAGGTTTTCATTCCAATCG
>DAOVRE010000146.1 GCA_030628305.1 Candidatus Heimdallarchaeota archaeon
AATTTCCTTCCTCACTAAATCTCCATGTCCATGAAGATAAGGGAACCTTCCAGTCAGAAAGAGCGCTTAAAGCATTCCACATTCTATAGTCTACACGCTCAGTTTTACCAATTACACCTTTGTTGATAAGATCCATTGCAAATTGATAAGGGGGATAGAACCTGAAGTTTTCAAAAATCCTGAATTTCACTTGATTCTTTTTAGTTGCTTCAATCATTTTATCCATTTCTGATAAAGTTAAACAAGGAACCTTCTGTAGAGAAACATGTTTTCCAGCTTCAGCTGCTAGAATGGTTTGTTTTGCATGGGCTTTATGTGGTGTTAAGATTTCAACTGCATCAATATTTTCATCTTTAAGGAATTTTGCATAGTCTGTATACACTCCCTCAATGTTGTATTCTTCAGCGATTTTCTCTGCTCTCTTCTTATTTTTATCACACACTGCTACAAGTTCTGCACCTAACTTGTATTTCTCATTATAAGCTTCCAAATGCAGTGAACTAATTCTACCTAAACCTACTATTCCCACTTTGATTCTATCACTCATGTCTTTTTCGTTTGGCTTTCTAATTACTTTCTTAAAAATATGTTGGAGAGCCTTGAATAATTTCATCAGATAATGATTAATACATGTTCTCTCTTCATGTTTGTATGCAAGAAGAGGGAATCTCAAGATTGATTGATTGTTTTCCTCAAAAGTATAATGAATATTTTTTTTATCAAGAACTTATATCAAGAATGGATGAAAGACCAGCTTTCGAGAAAAAACACATTGGTAACTCCACCAGTAAAACAGAGATATTTGGCTATACAATGGGCAAAGGACCAATCAAAGTCCTCATCTATGGTCTGCCTCATTCAGATGAACCAATAGGTACTATGACAGTTGATGCCTTAGGGGAGATAGTCTCAAACAATAGAGAGCTAGGAAAGGATTTTACTTTCTTCTTGGTTCCTTGTATTGATCCAGATGGTTTATACTTGAATAGAGGGTGGTTAAAAGGACCTTTTAATCATAAGAAGTTTTTCTTAAACCGCTATCATAGACCCGATAAAGATGATATTGACTGGTCATTCCCGATAAGTACAAAACACTACTCTTACTCGACAACAATGAATGAAACAAATATCCTTCGAAACATAATAGATTCTTACAAACCTGATCTCTTCGTAACATTACATAGTATCCAGTTTTCTGGGATTCACTTCTATTTCAGCAATAATTATGTTAAACTCTTTGATGAAATTGAGAATTTTGTAGAAAAATCAGCTATACCCTTGCAGAAAGGAACGCCATTTTTTGTTGAAGAAGGATGGGCATATCGCCCAGGATTTTATAGGGTTTATACTACAAAAGAAATGATTAGTGATTATATTCGAGAAGGTATGGACATTAGTACTTTAAGAAGAGGGGAATTCTCCGTTGGTTATTATTTAGAACAGAATCCTAAGGGGATAGCTTTAGTCCCAGAAATGCCTTTTTACTATGATTTGGAATTGAATAATCTAGAAATAGGTGAAAAAACAAAAAAAGAGACATTTCTTGAAAGCAATCGAATTATGCTTGAAATCCTTAATTACATAGAACCTATCTGGAATAAGTATAAAGATAAATTGAACAACAAAAACGCACATTTTATGAGGATTGATGAAATAGTCAAAAATTGGAGAAAAGAAATCAAAGAAGAAATGAAGATTACGAGGAAGGAGGGGTCAGATTCACTTGCAACAAGAAGCGAGATTTATAGTAATGAGAAAGTAGTGAGATATAATAGCTGTAATACTTTAGGAGCATTCCATCAGCTAATAAAAGATTCAAATGCAATTAATAAAAATGAAAGAAATTCTGTTCTTCTACAATTAGAGAATGAAATAGAATCTATCAGTCATGAAGTTGAATCAGAAACAAATATCCAGAACTCTAGCATTAATGAAATGGTTAGAATTCAGATTTTTTCAGTATTAGCAACTATGGACTTTATAAAAAAAAGAAAGAGATTTAGCTGAATAGGTCTACGATTGAAGGGAGAACGTCAATATATTCAGCTAAAGTACTGTATAAGCCTATTAATGCGCTAATTACACCGTAAATAAGCAAAGCATATTTGTGCCATTTTGATATATTGAAACCAAAAAATGCTTCAAATTGTCGTTTATAGATTCTTATTGGTAGATCAATAGTTCGAACTATTTTATAATTTTGTTCAAATTCTACCCTTAAAATACTTATAGGGTCAGGAATCCATCTTTTAGGTACGAGATAGAACTCTACAACAATTTCTTCATCTTCAGTATCAAAGTAAACAGTTCTTTGTGTAGGTGCTATTGTAACAACATTGCTAGTAGATATTGGACGTACTATTAAGTTTCCTTGTTCCAACCCCTCTATCTTTGTGGTAGCTTCAAGAATTTCCTTACCTAGTTTTTCAGCAGTCAGAGAGAAATATTCTGCTTCTTTCTTTGATAATTCTAGTTGTTTTATTGAAACATCTTTTGAGAATTCATCTGATTTTAATAGAGTAATCCTCAATCTGAAAACTTCATCTAGACACATGTTTTTCGGGAGTTGTATAGATAAATCTCTTGTGTGAAGAGTTGGTTGTTCTTCTAGTATTTCTATAGTTCCTTTATCTAGCAACTCTGTTGGTTCGATAGCAGACTTCTTTGCAAATTCGCCTCTAGATGCTTTAGGAGAAACGTAGTGAGGAGACTCAACATTTCCTGGTAAGGTCTCCGATTCAATATCCGCTGGCAATCCATCCGCTTCAATATCAGTTTCATCCCATTCTTCATCCTCAGCTTCATCCCACTCATCTTTCATTTTTACTTCTTCAGCTCTTACTCTTGGTACAGGTTCTGTTAAAGTATCTGTTACTGAAGGAGCAAAAGAAGATAAAGGAGAAGGAGGGGGAGGAGGAGCAGAACGTTTTGCCTTTGATTTTCTAGCTTTTGGTTCAATCCCACCAAGAGTTATCTGTGATCTATCAGGAGTATCTCTCAACATTCTAGACCCAAAATCTATTTTTCTAGCAGATATCGAAATAGCTAGTGTAAATATAGCTGTTAATAATAATACAATTCCAAAAATTAACCATCCAACCGAAACCATAAGCCATAATCAGCTTACCTTCAAATAAACATTTTGTAGAATAAGAAAAATAAAGAAAGAAAAAAGAAAGTAATTAGAGTTTATCACCACAGTTTCCACAGAATTTAGCACCTGCGTCATTCTTGGATCCACAATTGGTGCAAAACTTAATTTTACCTTTATTTTCATCGTCTGTAGGATCTCCACAGTGAGCACAGAATTTAGCTGCTAGTGATATGTTTTTACCACATTGGTTGCATTTGATAACTGCTGATTCTGATTCACCTTTTTTCTCTATCTTTTCAGCTTTTCTCACTTCACTTTTAGAGAACAGGTTATTCACCATGACTGCAGCAGTTAAACCGCTTCCTCCTTCAGGAAGAGCTTCAGCTACTTTTGCCATACCAGAATATTTCTGAACATCTCCTGCAGCAACACCGGATCTCATCCAGAATAAGCGATCTCTGTATTCAGGTGTAGTATCAATGCCTCCGAATTTTAGGTTCTTTAGTTTGATTCCCATTTCTTCTAGTTCGCCTTTAACTTCATCTTCTACGAAATCAGATGTTTTTCCGAGTTTTGACATCACATCTACAATGCTTTTCTCTGATAGTTTGCTAATAACTGATTCAACAATGAATGTTCTAAAGAATTCATTAAAATCTGTAGTTGAGTAAATATTTCTGTTCCCAGATATTTCAAAAGCAAATTTCTGTGGATCATTTATCTTGTAGAAGTAATCTCCAAAGAACTGTAATGGAGCTAGTTCTTGAGTTTGTGATCTTCCTCCAAATTTTCCTTGAAAATCACTCATTGACAAAAATATTACTTGACAATTAAATGGTGATTTATCAAAACCTACTATTTTTGAAAGAAATGTTGTAAGAAAAGGAATATTCTTTGTTTTTATAAAGTGTCTTCCAGACTTCAAAACGTCATATACAACAGAATCCTTAATGAATACTGCTACCTGATTAGGCATCACATTAACCTGATCTCCCCAATTTAGTGTATCACGGGGATGACGATACAAAATTTCGTCTCCACGTCCTGTGGCCCATTCAATAACTTCTACCATGTTTATACCTCAATTTATTTTTTAACCTTAAAGGTTCTGAATAAAAATATCGTAATTCTTGCTTTTAAATGTATACAAAGTGGGAATGAGAAAAAAACTATTGGAGAACATATTAAGAGAGGTTAAGTTGTCATATCATCCTCTTTGGGCTGGAAAAACTCAGTAGTGATAGATTTTATCTCATTATGACAGACTGGGCATTTTGCGTTAAATCTTAACCATGTTTTCAAATGATTAACATGATAAATATTTTCACAATTAGGACAAATAGCTACTGTTTCCTCTTTTTCTACTGCATTGTTACAAATCATGCATCTTGGAATTTCTTTTTTACATTGCCAACATTCCCTCCGTAGAAAGGGATTAGGGAAAGAACAATAAGGACATCGGACATTTCTTCTAAACTTTAGAGCGCTTCTTGTCTTTTGTGTTGTTTTGTATAGATATTGCCTAGCTCTGCTAATATTTTCACCGGAGAAATCCCTCCAATCTAGAACTGGTTTTACGATTGAAACTAAACATACAAGAGAGGATATTGTAATGCGTAATGGCAGCGTGAAGTTTTGGAGGAGGAAAAATAGCGCAATACCTAGACCAAAAAGCAAGATATAGTTTCTAACTACAACGTACTTGAAGGCTCTACCTATCAATTTGAACAAGCTTATTGTTTTCTTGTATACCCAAATTACAGCATCCTTAACAATTCTGGGAATTTGTTTTAAAGCCCTTCCCCATGCTTGTAAAACAGTCAATATCACCCAAGTTATATCCTTAAGAATCTCATAGATCTCTCTTCGCAAGTGGAAAATAACATTAATGCCTATCAAAGAACCACCAATAATATAATAGTACAAATTGTCCAGAAAAGGCATTATATTCAATGCTGTTAGAATTATCACAGTTATCCCTGCCAAGGTAAGAAGATTCCAAGGAGAGAAAATTAGTTTCCATTTGATTCTCTTTATCAATTTGATAAATGTGATTTTTATCCTTCTTAGAAAATCCATCAGTTTTTTGTTAAGTTCATAAGCCTCCATTAGGAAACCAAAA
>DAOVRE010000188.1 GCA_030628305.1 Candidatus Heimdallarchaeota archaeon
ATACAGCAAAAGGGTTTCTAGTTAGTTCATTCCAGTACTTATAGTAAGACCCATGGATGGTATTTATTGCCTTTGCTTTTCCTTTTTTACTCAAAAAGCATGCTGCAAGCCCTGAAGAATATATATGTCCATGGAAAATGTCAGCGTTCTCTATTGAATCATGCTCTTTCTTCCTAAGAAGTTTCGTTTTTAGTAGAAAGAAAAGTTGCCTCGAAAATTTTAGTTGCTGAGGATCATATGCTTTACTGATAAGCGAGAGATAATCTATTCTTTTTATGTCCACACCATCAATTATTGTATCTTTTTTTGAGTTGGGTATAGCTCCGGTCAAATATGTTACATTGTGCCCCATCTTGACCAGTTCTTTTGAAAGATTGATGGCGTGTAATTCCACGCCCCCTCCAATAACTCCTTCATCATTAGGTCCCAGTTCAAAGAGCATAGTAATATTCAATGCCATTTTTCTCACTTCTCGAAATGTGGGTTAAATATCTCTTTCAGAATACCTATGCTCCACCATATGTGTCCTTCTATAAACATGATGGGTAGCAAATAGAGGAAAGAGGGTTGTTTAAAGCGTATTGTCTGTACAATTGAAGCTATTAGAATTGTAAGTAAATAAACTCCATAGTACCCAAGAACGATCCATCCGCACCATAATTTTACTAATAACAGAGACATAAGAAAAAGACCTGATACAAAGTAGATGGGTGGTAAAAGGTGCCATATCTCTAACCCTGTTTTGTGTAACCTGTAAAATTGTACTTTTCCTAACGCATACTTCTTTGATTTATTGCGGAATGATCTGTGGCTTTGGGGACGTTGATGATATACTATAGCTTCTGGGATAAATAAAATCAAATAACCTTTTTGTATTAATCTAAAATTAATGTCTGTGTCTTCCGCTGTAATTAATGATTCATTAAATGGTAGTATCTCATTTAAAGCTGTTCTCTTATATGCTGCATTGCATCCAGCAGCACTTTCAACAAATCGTTTTTCTTTGTTAAACATGCTTTGAACTTGTTCTGACCATCTCCCACCTAGAAACGTATTATAAACCGCACTTACTGCTTTCCCAAAAACACTTTCATTTGGATATTCAATATTTGGCCCAGTAACGCACACAATCTTTTCATCTTGAGTTTCCTCAAAAGCGTTAAGTAGTTTTTCTAACCAATCTTCTTTAGCTATAACATCCGAGTCAGTAAAAGCCACAATCTCTCCTTGTGAAATCTCCAGAGCTTCATTACATGCTGCAGATCTGGACCCGCCATCCTCATATGTAATTGTACAATTAAATTCTTTTGCAATATCAATTGATCCATCGGTAGAGTGTCCATCTGAAATGATGATTTCAAGTGGTTTAGCGGTTTGTTTAACTATGGATTGTAGACACGCTCTAAGTGTTTTTGCGTTATTGTATGTAGGGATGATTACAGAGACAGTTTTCATTCTTACTAATTGTTAGATTTTATTGTTAATAATTCTTCCTTCAAAAAATGCTTCTTTTTGTAACCTCCAGATTCATCCATTGCTTTTTGATAATCAAACATAATCTCGGGTTTAACAAGTAAATAGTCATGAACAATTGTTTCAGCTTTCTTAAGTAATTCTTCTATTCCTTTTTTTTCTGTAAGTGGGCAGTACCACACATACCACCTGAGCCTATACTCCTTTTCTCCCTCAGGTTTGATTTTCACAAAAAGAGGAAATAACTTACAATCGAGAGGTCGATACTTATAGATGTGGCATAAACCTTCTTCTGAAAGAAAATAGCAATCAATTTGATTTTCTTTTTTACCTACAACCCGGATATTATTTTTTTCGTTGATAGTTCTGAACCATCCCTTCTTCTTTGTATTTGCTTCTATTCTGTTGAAATCTTCTTTTGTCAATGCTGCTGGGGTGCTGCGGCAGCACTTGCTTTTGCATGCTATACTACATATTTTCTCGTCAGAAGTATTTTCCATAGAATCAACCAATTTTTCTTATTACAAGTTCTTGACTAACTATCAGTTTCAAAACTGAAAGCTTCTTTCACCATATCTTCGATATTGTCAGCCTTTTTGATAATCCTAACTTTACCTATTTTATCTAATTCGTATACAGCAGGACGAGGATATCCAAATTGTTCACTCATTGAGAGTGTATATGCACCACAATTGAGAATCACTATTTGATCTCCTTCATCGATTTGGTAGATTACAGAATCATTTGAAATCACATCGACGGGGAGACATAGAGGTCCCCCAATTCTACAGTATGGACCCTTCCCTTTGATTTGACCTGGAACAGCTGTGTAATGTGAATAACGCATTGGTATAAGTGAATTTGCCCCTACATCAATAAATGCCCATTTTCTTCCCCATGAGCTCTTTGTTCGCAAAACCTTAGCAATGGCAACAAAGCTATCCTCTACAAGATATCTCCCAGGTTCAAGTATAACGGTCATATCGTCTATATTTTCAATGCTAATTGCAATTTGTTCTGCATATCGATTTAAATCAAAATCATTTAAATCAAGTGTGCTTTTGCTTGCAAGACCCCCACCAAGATTTAAGTGTTCTATCTCAATTCCATGTTTGTTCACTAAATCCTTGATGTAATTATTCATAAAAACTAATAATTCTTCAAAAAATGAGTGAGAAATAAGATTGGTTCCAACATGAACATGAACACCATTAGGTTCAAGATAAGGACTGTTTTTAGCATATTTGTAAAGCTTTGTTGCTCTGTTGTAATCTATCCCTAACTTACTATTCTTCTTGATTAACAACTTCTTTTCTGTTTCCTCACTTAACAAAGGATGAATTCTAATTGTAATTTCTTGTTTCATCTCTTTAACTTTAGCAATATTTTCTATAGTTTGAAGCTCATTCATAGATTCAATATTCAAATATTGAATCCCATTTGTCATAGCTAATTCCAATTCTTGAGCTGTTTTTGCTGGTCCATTAAACACAATTTGATTAAAATTGAACCCAGCTTTTTCCGCTAATAACAATTCAAAAAGGGACATAGCTTCAACATTCATGTTCAAAGATTTAGCTTGTTGAAGTACACGACCTAAATAATTTGCCTTGATAGCATATGAGATATGTGATTTAACAACATGCTTACCCAAAGCTGATTTTAATTGATTATAATTATGTTCGAAACGTTCAGGTAGATAAAGAAAGAAAGGTGTGGCAATCTTTTCTGCTATATCTAAAGACGATTTTTTGTTAATGTGAAGAAGATTTTCTTCATACTTAAGATACGGATAATTTTTGATTTTATCTTCAATTTCCTTCATTTTATCACATTGATCAATTTTTTCGATACAAGAAGATATATTGTCTTTATTACTTTGAAATTGAAAAATATTGCCTTCTTATTGAAAAATTATTAAAGTATTGGTTTCTAATAATATTGATGAAAAAATTATCTTTTCTTGAGCAGCTACATGAAGTTACCAAAAATGTAGCAATAAAAGAAGGATTCATTGGTATTTTACGTAACTTAGCAGTTATTTCTCGTTTTCCTGAAGAACCTATGCGTAAAGTAGCTCAAGAAAGCAAGTTGCCAGTTCCAATATGTGTAGCAATACGAAATGAATTTGAGAAACTTGGTTGGGTGTCGAAGGGGAAAAAGGGTGCTTTCCTTACGCCATTAGGACACGATGTTTTCAATTCTTTTAGTGGTTTTAATGAGGGGTTTGAATGCACTAAATGCAGTGGATCCAGTATAACTATTCCTTATTCAAAGTTTCAGAAAGAACTGGAAACGATGAAAAAACATAGTAATATGAGAGGTAAACCATTCACTCAATTGGATCAATCTTTTGCTACTCCAAGAACTAGCTTGGCCAGAGTTTTCTATATGAGCCAAAATTATGATCTTGTAAGAAGTAACTTTGCCTTCTTGGGTGATAGTGATTTGACAAGTATCGCTTTAGCCATGTTTGCTAACAAATCATCCAGAATTGTAGTTTTTGATGTGGATAAACGATTAAAGGAGATTATAGACTCTGCTAATCAAGAGAATAGTGTACAAATAGAATTTATTGAGCACGATTTAAGAAAGCCAATCCCTACAGAATATCAAAAGAAATTCGATTGTATTTCCACTGATCCACCATATACTCTCCATGGGTTGAATTTATTTATCTCACGTGGTCTAACCCTAATTTCAGATAAACACAATGGTGTAGGATATCTTTCATTTGGTGTGAAACCCCCAATTGAGATTTTAGAATTGGAGAGAAGCTTGATTCAGATGAATTGCGCTATAACCCACATTGTTCCAAATCTCAACAAATACATCGGAGCTCAGAAATTAGCTGGCATATCTACTTTGTACAGATTCGAAATTATTCACCCAGCTACACCGTTAATAGAAGGTGAATACAAATCCTCTCTTTACACAGGAGAGATTAACCCGATAGTCCGTACTTATGAGTGTCTCAATTGTAAATCCAG